>JBEKVX010000022.1:0-12969 GCA_049513595.1 Candidatus Staskawiczbacteria bacterium
GGGTCTAAGACCTTTATATTTTTTACTCCGCAAGCGTGGGCAATTTCTTCAATTTGCAATTCTTGCGTGCTTTCACCCATCAAAGTTTTTCCCATTCCGGGATTTGGTTGGTGGCCGGTCATGGCAGTAATTCGGTTATCTAAAACAACCATCAAAGGCGACGACTTGTTGTAAACCGCATTAATTAAACCTTCAATTCCAGAATGGAAAAATGTTCCGTCACCCATCATTGAAACAACTTTTTGGTTTGTAGATTTTTTTATCCCATGCGCGATTCCAATTGAAGCGCCCATGGAAAACAAAGTGTCGTGCATATTATGCGGCGCAAGTCCGGCAATCATATTGCAACCGATATCTCCTGTAAAAATTGCGTCTGGCGCAACTCTTTTTAATGTTGGAAAAATATACCAATATGGACAGCCCTCGCATAACCGGGCAGTTCGTTTTGGCAAATTTAATGCTTTTGATTTTCCAATAACAAATTTTTTACCTGTTATTTTTGCCAAGGCAATGCAAATTTTATCTGTATCCAGCTCGCCAACTTCAGGCAACACATTCTTTCCAAAAATTTCCGCTTTTGCATTTGCATCTTTGGCCAGTCGTGTTATTTCTTTTTCCAGATATGGATTCATTTCTTCTGCCACCAATATTTTCTTTTTACCTTTTAAAAAATTTGAAATTAATCTTTCTGGCAACGGATAAAAAAATCCCAGTTTTAAAACAGGAATATCTAGCCCTGTTGTTTCCAGTATATCCAAAACATGCAAATAAGAAATTCCTGTTGCTATAATTCCAATTTTTGAATTCTTATTTCCAATGATTTTGTTCGCTTTAGATTTTTCTGCAAATGCTAAAATCTTTTTTATTTTCTCTAAAAGCTCTTTTTTCATTTCCAGAGTTCTCGGCGGCATTGTTGAAAACTGGTACGGATTCTTAACGAAGTTTCCTAGTTTTCTGGTTTCTAGTTTTCTGGTTAATCCGTCAAAACTCACAATCGCTCTTTGGTGCGCCACGCGGGTTGTGCTTCTTACAATCACCGGCAAATTAAATTTTTCAGAAATTTCAAAAGCCAATTTTGTAAATTCATAACTTTCCTGCGGGTCAGAAGGATCCAGAACCGGAATGTGACTCAAATATGCGTATCCCCGCGAATCCTGCTCCGACTGCGCCGAACTCCAGCAATTTGGGTCGTCTCCCACAAAAATTACCATTGGCGCTTTGGTGCCCGTGTAAGCCAAAGGAAACAAGGAATCAGCACACACATTTATTCCAAAACTTTTCATATTCACCAGCGACTTTAACCCCGAAAAACTGGCGCCAATTGCCGCCTCAAGCCCGGTTTTCTCATTTGTTGACCATTCAGCATAGACGCCGTTTTCCTTGGCAATCTTCGCAATCTCATCCCCAATTTCCGCCGAAGGACACCCCGGATATCCAGAAACAAAATCCACCCCCGCCTCCAGCGCTCCCTGTATCACCGCCTCATTCCCCAACAAAATTTTCTTCATATAACTATATTAATTAATTTATTCTGTACGAAAACTATTTTAACGGGCTTGGTTCCGCCGAGCAGGGCTTTTATTTTCTCAGATTTTAGAACTAATTTTTCGGCGACTTTTTGTTCGATGCCAAAGTCAACTTCAATTTTGTCGCGGACTTTTCCGTTTACTTGCACAATCAGCAAAATTTTTTCTTCCTTAATTAATTTCTCGTCATATTTTGGCCATTTTTGTTGGCAGCACAAGCTGGAAAATTCTTTTGCAGACCAAATTTCTTCTGCCAAATGCGGGGCAAAAGGGCTCAAAATTTTCAAAAAATCCTGCAAGTCCTTTCTTTCCAATCCGTCTTTTGAAACTTGCCACGCATTCACAAATTCCATCATTGAACTTACCGCTGTGTTAAATTTCATTGCGTCAATATCTTACCCAACTTTTTTAATTGTCTTGTGCAAAAGTTTCTGTAAATTATTTTCTGTTTCGGCAGAAATATCTTTTTGCGAGAGTTTCCAAATTTTTTCAATAAATCTACGCGAGCCCACAACTCCTTTTGTGTCCCACGGAATCATTTGCTCAAATGGGCCCATAAACATTTCGTAAACACGCAAAGTGTCGGCGCCAAATTGTTTTATGACGGCATCGGGATTTATCACATTTCCCTTGCTTTTAGACATTTTAATTCCGCCTTCGCCCAAAACCATTCCGTGCGAAGTTCTTTTTTTATATGGCTCTGGCCCGATTGATTTTGGAACAGCTCCAATATCCCACAAAAATTTAAAAATAAATCTTGAATACAGCAAATGCAAGGTTGTGTGCTCCATTCCGCCATTATACCAGTCAACCGGCATCCAATATCTCAATAATTTTTCGTCAGCCAAGGCATGATTATTTTTTGGGTCGCAATATCTTAAAAAATACCAATTTGAGCCAGCCCAATTTGGCATAGTATCTGTTTCTCTTTGCGCTTCCCCTTTACATTTTGGACATTTTACATTTACCCATTTTGGAATTACGCTCAATGGCGACTCGCCCGTGTCTGTTGGTTTATATTTTTTTACATTTGGCAACTCAACAGGCAAATCATTTTCACTAACCGGCTGCCAGCCGCATTTTTTGCAAAAAATCATTGGAATTGGCTCACCCCAATAATGCTGCCTGGAAAAAATCCAATCGCGCAATTTGTAACTTATTTTTGGTTGGGCAAAACCTTTCACTGAAAGCCAGGCAATTATTTTTGGCCTGGCATCGGCCGATTTTAATCCATCAAACTGCGCAGAATTATACAAGGTTCCCTCATCTTCAAAACATTCTTCTAAATTTTTAATTTTTTGAGCTAACAATTCATCATCCGGTTTTATGGAGGTTCTTAAGGGTATTCCGTATTTTTTTGCCATTTTAAAATCCCTTTTATCGTGCGCATCGGCAAAAACCGCGCCAGTTCCATATTGCTCTAAAACAAAGTCCGCAACCCACACCGGCATTTCTTCGTTTGTGGCAGGGTTTCGCACAACAATTCCTTTTAGCTGAACTCCGGTCACGTCTTTATCTAAATTTGTTCTGTCTAAATCAGAAGCGTTTTTTGCATCTTCCCTGTATTTCAAAACCTCATCAATGTTTTCAATTTTATTTTTGTATTTATCAATAAAATTGTGCCCTGGCGACAAAATTAAAAATGTGCCGGAAAATATTGTATCAATTCTGGTTGTAAAAACTTCTATATTTTCTTCCATTCCTTCAACAAGGAACTTTATTAGTGCGCCATGACTTTCTCCAATCCAGTCCTTTTGTTGAGTTTTTATCCTTTCTGAATAATCCACCAAATCCAAATCCTTTATTAGGCGGTCAGCATAATTTGTAATTTTTATGAGCCACTGCTCTTTTTCTTTTTTTTCAACTTTTGTTCCGCATCTTTCGCATTTGCCATCAACAACTTCCTCATTTGCCAATCCAATTTTATCTTTAGGACACCAGTTTATAAATATTTTATCCTTATAAGCCAGTCCATTTTTAAACAACTGCACAAAAATCCATTGCGTCCATTTGTAATATTTTGGGTCGGTTGTATTAATTTCGCGCGACCAGTCAAAAGAAAAACCCATATTTTTTAATTGATGCCTAAAATTGTCTATACTCTTTTTTACTGCGACAGAAGGATGTATTCCTGTTTTGATAGCGTAGTTTTCTGTTGGCAAACCAAAAGCGTCCCAACCGATTGGATATAAAACGTTAAATCCCTGCATTCGTCTTTTACGGGCGACGATATCCAGTGCGGCATAACTCCTGCAATGCCCCACATGGAGACCCTGCCCGGAAATAAACGGAAATTCAATCAAAAGATAAAATTTCTTCTTTTTAGACCCGTTTTGCGCCTTAAAAACGCCCGACTCATACCATTTCTCTTGCCATTTCGTCTCAATTTTTTTAGGATTATACTTTGGCATAGTTATTATACATAATAGCACAACCATATAAATTTTGAAGTCCCCCTTTACTCACAGCAAAAAACCACCCAATAGGCGGGTTTCTGCTGTTTTCGGGTCAAATATTAAATAATTTTTTAGCGTTTTCGGTGGTCGCAGAGGCGACTTCGTCGAAAGTTATTCCGCGTAAGTCGGCAATTTTTTGAATAACGTGTTTCACAAAAATTGGCTCATTTCTTTTTCCATTTTCCTGGGGAGGCGTAAGGTATGGGCAATCTGTTTCAACTAAAATTTTATCCAGCGGACAATTTTTTATAACTTCATCCAAATCCAATTTAAAAATAATTCCATTAATTCCCAAATAAAATCCCAGGTCCAAATATTTTTGCGCGTCTTCCCAATTTCCGGTAAAACAATGAATTATTCCGCGCATTTTTCTTGTTTTTAAAATTTCGTATAAATCGGCGAAAGCCATCCTGCAATGAATAATAACCGGCAAATTTAGTTCTTGCGCCATTTCCAATTGTTCAACAAAAACTTTTTTTTGTAATTTTTTAAATTCTTCCAGCCGAGTTTTTGTTTTTGGTTTGTAATAATAATCCAAACCAATTTCGCCAATTGCCACAACTTTTTTTGATTTTGCCAGTTCCAAATATTTATTTTTATCAAATTCTTCGCCGAGCGGTTGAAACGCGCCTTCTTCTTCGTCCATTTTTAATTTCATTAAATCGGTTTTGATGTGAATTGGATGCATACCAATAGCGGCGTAAATCCCTTTGTTTTTCCCCGCCAGC
This sequence comes from Candidatus Staskawiczbacteria bacterium, assembly GCA_049513595.1. Taxonomy (GTDB): domain Bacteria; phylum Patescibacteriota; class Minisyncoccia; order Minisyncoccales; family Staskawiczbacteraceae; genus XYD1-FULL-39-28. The sequence goes on from JBEKVX010000022.1 coordinate 4,711, forward strand.
TCAACCGCACGTTTTGATGTTTCATATTTTGTGCCAACATCAATGCAAACAACACCATTTTCTAAATTGCGTTTTATAACCTCATCTCTGTCATTATCGTATGCCTTAAAATTTAAATGGCTATGTGTATCTACAATCATGAATATATTTTAGCACAAAATGTAATAAAATAGGCAGGTTGCTAATCCAATAGCTTCCTGCCCTGGTTTAATCTAGCCAAGCATCCTACTCGACTTCAAAGGTCTTAGGAGGGCTGGTCTCCTACGGTTTTGGGGTTCTCGCCTTGCGAACTATCGGGCTTCTTTTCGCCGTCGGCCGCCTCGTTGCGATGAATCGCGTCGAACACCTCGCGTCGGTGGACAGGAATCTCCTTGGGAGCCTCCACTCCGAGGCGGACCTTGTCCCCTCGAATCTCGACGACCACGATGGTAATGTCATCGTTGATGACAATACTCTCGCCCTTCTTCCTTTGAAGCACCAACATTTTGGGTCTCCTTATCGCGGGAGGAAATTTGGCTCTCTCAAGCAGCCTTGCCTGATTTTAAAGAGCCGAATTTATTATAGCAAAACAATAATAAAAGTCAAGTAAACGAAAAACCCGACTTTTCCAGCGGGCTTAAAATTATATCTTTAATTTTATCAAAAACTATTTATCAGAATAAATTTTAGGAAATAATATTTCTCCTTTTTTATTTTCAATTGCCTTTTTGATTTTTTCAGACGTCTCGGGCAAAAATGGAGTCAGCAAATCCGCAATTTCATTTATGGCGAGAAATAAATCATTTATAACTTTTGGATTTTTTGTATCCCATAATTTTTCTTCATTTATATATTTATCACAAAAGCTTATCAAATCCCAAACAGATATCAATGCCTCGTTAAACTTAAACTTTTCTACAGCCAATTTATAATTTTTCTTTGTTTCTTTAATTTTTTCTATAATTTTTTTTGCTGGTTTGGATTTTTTAATCTCTAATTCACCAGCTATACCTAAAACTCTTGCAACAAGATTCCCAATACCGCCGGCTAAGTCAGAATTATACCTTTGCTCAAACTTTTCATAGGTAAAATCGCCGTCTTCTGTGGAAAGAATTTCCCTCAATAAATAGTAACGTACCGCATCTGTTCCATATTTTTTAACCAATTCAAATGGGTCAATTACATTTCCCAATGATTTTGACATTTTTTGGCCGTTGGCAGTTATAAATCCATGAATAAAAATTTGCTTTGAGTTTGGCAACCCAGCAGATAAAAGCATCGCCTGCCACATAGATGACTGCTGGCGCAGATTATCTTTTCCTGCAACCTGAAGCCCTGGCCAAAAATCATTAAATTTTTTAACGTTTTCAGGCCAGCCCAAAACAGAAATATAATTTATTAAAGCGTCAAACCAGACATACATTACATGCTTTTCATCGCCCGGCACCGGCACACCCCACGGCATTTTTTCTTTTAGGCGGGAAATACTAAAATCTCCCAGTCCTCTTTTTGTAAACTGCTTAATTTCATTCAGCCGTGATTTTGGAAAAACAAAATCTGGATTTTTTTCATAAAAATCCAGAAGCTTTTTTTGATATTTTGAATATCTAAAAAAATAGTTTTCCTCCTCAATAATTTCTATTTCCAAATTTGGATGTATCAGACATTTGCCATTTTGCAGTTCTGATTCTGTCTTTTCCAGTTCGCAGCCCACGCAATATTTTATTTTGTAATTTTTTTTGTAAATATCTCTGTTTTTATCGCAAAGAGTCCAAAAATACTGAGCCGATTCTATGTGATGTGGATTGGTTGTACGCACAAAACTATTGTAGCTTAAATTAAGCGCCTGCTTTAAGTTATCAAATTTTTCGGCATAAATATTGCAGTATTCCTGGGGATCTAAATTGCTTTCCTGTGCCTTACGATAAATTTTTAATCCATGCTCATCTACGCCCGTATTAAAAAAAATATCGTATCCTAAATTTTTGTGATATCTTGCCAAAACATCTGCTTGTATAATCTCTAAAGCAAAACCGATATGCGGGTCGGCATTAACATAAGGTAAGGTTGTGGTTATATAGAATTTTTTCTTTTTGCCAAACATGGTAATATTACTCTAATACTATCAAAATTATCATAAAAAACAATGATTCTTTTAGTTCACCTGCTGCTTGGAGCTTTAATCGGCAAAGAAATAAACAATCCGATTCTGGCAATTATCCTGGCTTTTTTAAGCCACTACCTTTTGGATTTTTTGCCACATACTGAATATGACATCGAAAATATCACAAAAAGACAATGGAGAAAAGCTGTGTCCCAAATAATTAAGGCATTGTTGGATTTTTGCTCGGGAATTATGCTTATATTTTTATTTTCAAATCCAGCCCTGCCTGCCGGCAGGCAGGCGATAATTTATGTTTGCGCATTTTTTGCGATATTGCCAGACGGGCTTTCTTTTTTAAGCTCGTTTTCCAAAAATAAAATTTTACAAAAGCATCTTGAGCTTCATCATGAAAAAATTCATTTTTTAAGAAATAAAAAAATCTCCAAATTTTGGAGAGTTTTCAGCCAGGTTGCGGTTGCAGTTATTTGCATTTATTTTCTAAAATTTTAATCCTCAATGGTTCCTTCTCTTCTTTTTTCCAAAAATTCTTTTGTAAATTCATAAATGATTCCAAAAACCGGCACTGCAAAAATCATTCCTAAAAATCCGAATATTTTTGCTCCCAATAATAAAGAAAGCAAAACCAAGACCGGCGGAATGTCGGTCATTTTTTTCATCAGCAAAGGAGTTAAAAGCTTATTTTCTATTTCCTGAATTATTGTTACGGCAATCAAAACATAAAGCACCAAAAGCCAGGAACCGGAAGCAACGGCGACAAACACAATCAATAAAATGTCGGTCACCCATGGACCAATATATGGTACAAAATTTAAGAATCCGGAAATTAGCGCCAAAGTAAAAGCATATTTTACGCCAAAAATATAAAAAATAATATAAGAATCAACCCCCACAAAAAGACAAGCCAGCAATCTTGCGCCAAACCAGCCCGCCACCCTTTTTTGCACTCTTTCAAAAATAGTCCTTATCTGATCTTCAAATTTAGATGGAAAAAGCAATAATAAAGCTTTTTCTGTTCCTTTTTCTTCTAAAGAAAGAAAAAACGCCATTGTCAAAATAGCTGCCGTAGCGGCGACTCCGCCGAAGAATACCATTATTGCTTTTATAATTCCCTGCGAACTTTGCTGCAGGTTTGAAGTTATTATGTCGGAAAAATCAGTGAGATTTTGCGCGGTTTCTACGCCGAATTGCTTTAAAACAGGATTTATCTCTGCAAAATATCCTGGCAAATATTTCGTAAATTGACTGATTTCAGAAATAAAAATTGGAGCTGAAAGATAAATCAAAAGCCCCAAAATTCCGAAAATGGAAAGATAGATAATTAAAATGGCAATAATTCTTGGTATTTTAATTTTTCTTAAAAAATTAATTGCCGGGTCAAGCAAAATAGAAATTGCCAAGGCAAACAAAAACCAAAGCGCAATGCTTCGCGCCAAATAAATAATGTAGAAAACAAAAATCGCAATAAATATTTTAATTATCGTCTCCCACGAAATATCTAAAACGTTTCCTCTCTCGCTCATAATTTTAATAATGCTTTTAATTTGGTTTCGTCCTTTTCTTCAAATGGGCCGATGACTGCCAGGTTTAATTTTTCTGGCTGGAAAATATTTTCGGCAATTGTTTTAATGTCGTCAACTGAAACTTCGTCAATTTTTTTAAATTTTTCTTCGGGAGTTAACATTTCTTTTTCAAGCAATTCCTGCATTCCATAAAAACTTGCCTGGCTGTCCGAAGAATCCAAAGACAATGACATTGCTCCCTTCAAATAATCTTTGGCTTTTTGCAATTCTTTTTCTGTAATTTTTTTATCTTTTAGATTTTTGTACTCTTCCAAAGTTAATTGCACTGCTTTTTCTAAATTTTTGTGGTCAATTCCGGCTTGAGTTACCAAATATCCGGTGTCTGTGGCATTATTCGCCGAAGTGTGAATTGAATATGCCAGACCATTTCTTTCTCTCACTTTTATAAATAGCCGCGAACTCATGTTGCCCCCCAAAATTACAGAAAGCAAAGCCAAGGCGTATCGCCTTTTATCAAACAGATTGTAAGCGCGCACCCCCAAACAAAAATGCGTCTGGTCTGTTTTTTTATTATGAATTAAAATTTGCGGTTCTTTTTGGAATTCTTTCACGCCAACTTTTTGGTCGGCTTCTCCCTTTTTTGTATTTTTAAAATAATTTTTTATTTTTTCTTCAATTTTATTTTGGTCAACAGCTCCGGCAACGCAAACAATCACATTTGACGGCGAATAATGACTCTTAAAATAATTTACAACTTTTTCTCGGTTAAAACTTAAAATATTTTCTTTTTCTCCAATAACCTGCCAGCCGGCCGGAGTATTTCCATAAAGCAATTTTTCAAAAAGCTCTCCGATGTAAGCCATTGGAGTATCCAAATACATATTTACCTCTTCAATTATTACGCCTTTTTCCCTTTCCATTTCTTTTTCATCAAACTTGGAATTTAAAAATACATCTGTTATCCAATCCAGAGCAACATCAGAATGTTTTTTATCAACTTTTGCCCAAAATCCGGTGACTTCTTTGTCGGTGAAAGCATTGTATTGCCCGCCAACCGAGTCCAATGTTTCTGAAATTGATAAAGTGTTGGGACGCTTTTTTGTTCCCTTAAAAAACATATGCTCTAAAAAATGAGAAATGCCGTTTATATCTTTTGTTTCATATTTTGAACCGGTTCCCACCAAAATCAAAACCGTCACAGAATTGGCGTTTTCCATTGGAATGGTTATTATTTTCAGACCATTGCTTAATGTTGTTTTTTTAAAATAATTATTTGTCATCGAAATATTTTTCTGTTAATTTTTGCTCTTTTTTAAGAATGGACGTAACCTTCCATTTTATCCAAAAAATAAACGAATTTAAATAGCCATTTTTTTGATACCTGCGCAAAGAAGTTGTCCCATAACAATTTGTGAAAAGCTTATATTTTGCTCCGGCTAATTTTGCCCTGCTAATAAAATCAGCAAATTCTCCAATTTTTTTATTTTTATCAAACCCACCAGCTTTAAAAAATATATCCTTGTGGCAGAATAGAATTCCATCAATTACCCCGTCATAAATTTTTAAACGATGCGTCCAATTTTTAAATGCAAAAAATAACCAGCCCTTAAAACCTTTTCCATCCTGCCTGCCTAATGGAGAACCTATGGTATTTTCGCCTAACTGTTCTGCAATATTTTTTACAGCATTTTTACCAAAATAGCTGTCTGCGTCAGAAAAGATAAAAATATCTCCGGTGGCTACTTTTGCTCCTTCATTTCTTGCCGCGCTTACCCCTATTTTATCAGGAAAATTTAGTGTCTTGTTTGCTTTACCCTTGGCAATTTCATAAGTTTTGTCTTGAGAATTATTTACAACCACAACAATTTCTACGGGATAATCCTGGCTTCTATAATTCTCTATTGTCTTCTGGATAAATTCTTCTTCGTTGCGCGCAGGTATTATTACTGAAACCTTTTTACTGTTCATTTGATTTCTCACTAAGCGACATTATCGCACTTTCTATTTCAGCAGTTATTTCTTCTTTTGTTTTTCCTTCAGGATTAATACTTTGACCAATATTTACAAAAACTTTCTTCCCTCGTCCCCAAGAATCTGCGCCCTCAATATATGCTGGCATTATGGGCAACCCATAACTTTTAGCGATGGCGGACGCCCCTGTTTCATATGGCAACTTTGGGTCAAACTTTCTGCTCCAATGGCCTTGCGGAAAAATAATAATCGGCTCTCCATTTTCTTTAGCTTTTCTGATATTCTCAATAAAATTTCTATTAAAACCTCCTTGCTTTCCTGCTCTTTTAGTTTTTACAGGAATAAAACCCATGCCTTCCATTACGCCCTCCCTGAATGGAGACCAAACTTTATCTATAAGCCCCAAAATAGGAATTCTACTCACTTTTCCAGTAACATTTGTGATTATTTTTGGCTTTTTTCCTCCCTCTGTTTCTCCAATTTTTTCTAACACGAAAGAGTCGGGCGACAACCCCATTGCCTGCATTAAAATATTTTTTGGCTTAATATGGTTTGCAACCAAAAGATAGGGCTTGCCCTCTAATTCTCTAATATTTTCTCCTCCCGAATATTTAATATCAAATTTATCAACCCTGCCCCTGATTGAATCTGCGACCCAACCCAGAGATTTTCCCAAAATACTCCCCATTCTTTTAAAAACACCCTTGTTTTTTCTTGGAGGCAACTTTTCTTGAAAATCTTTTTGCGGCGCACTTGGCTCTTCTTTTTTATCGGGAAATGCCTGTTCAATTTTTTTTCTCAAAGTTTCTGCTTCCAATTGCTCTCGGCTTTCTCTTGCGCTCGCATTCTCTGAACCAACTTCTAAAATTTTCTCTGGCTGTTCAGAAATTTCAATCTTTTGTTCTGGCATTTCTTCTGGTTGCCTTCTTTCTTCTTCCATTATTTTTATAAAATTCCTGTTATTCTTTTTACTAAATCAGAAATTTTTACTCTTTCCTGCTTCATTGTGTCGCGGTCTCTTATCGTCACGTCGTCATTTTCCAATGTCTCAAAATCAATTGTCACGCAAAACGGAGTTCCAATTTCATCCTGGCTGTAATATCTTTTTCCAATGTTTCCTCTGTCATCAAAAGCCACATTAAAATTTTTCTTTAACAAATGATAAACTTCTTGCGCCTTTTTAACCAGCTCTGGCTTATTCCTCAAAAGAGGAAAAACAGCAACTTTGTATGGAGCCAAACTTGGTTTTAATTTCAAAACAATTCTTTCTTTTTCTTCTGTATAAGCGTCGCACAAAACAGCCAAAACTGATCGATCAAGGCCGAATGTCGGCTCAATAACGTGAGGATAAAATTTTTCGCCGGTCTCTGTATCTTCGTATGGCGGTTCCTTAAAATGATTTTTTAAATCAAAATCAGTCCTATAAGCCAATCCATAAAGTTCGTCTCTTCCAAACGGATAATCATATTCCAAATCAACTGTTTTTTTAGAGTAATGCGCTCTACTTTCTGGCTCGCACTCACAGTCATGCAAATTTTTCTTTTCGATACCAAGGTTATCGGTTGCCCAAGCCCACATTTCTTTTTGCCAATAATCAAACATTTTTCCCCAATCTTTCTCTTCTACAAAATATTCAAATTCCATTAAGTTAAATTCCCTGGTACGAAAAATAAAATTGCCCGGAGTAATCTCGTTGCGAAATGCTTTGCCCTCTGAAGCAATGCCAAAAGGCAATTTTCTTCTGGTTGTGTCTAAAACATTTTTAAAATCAACAAACATTGCCTGTGCAATTTCCGGCCTAAAATAAACAGTGTTTTCTAAATCTTCAACCGGACCTAAAAAAGTTTTGAGCATTAAATTAAATTGTTTTGCTCCAGTTAATTGTCCGCCACAATCAGGACATTTTTTACCATCTATCTTATCAGCACGAAACCTATGGTGGCACTTTTTGCATTCTACCAATGGATCACTAAATGTTTCTATGTGTCCGCTCGCCTGCCAGACCTTTGGATTCATAATCAAAGCCGCGTCAATGCCAACCATGTCGTCACGCAAATGGACAAATCTTTTCCACCATAAATTTTTTATATTATTCTTTAACTCAACTCCCAAAGGTCCGTAATCAAATGAGTTAGCCAGCCCGCCATAAATTTCCGAGCCAGGGAACACAAAACCCCGTCTCTTGCACAAAGATACAATTTTATCCATTAATTCTTGATTATTTTCTGTTTTTGCCATGTTATTTGTTTAATTGTTTTATATTAACCCTTTAAGAGTATAATTTCAACAAAAAGCCCGCTTTCGCGGGACTTTTTTACGGCAGTGGAATAAAATTTTGAAATTGCCAGGGGTCTTTTTCTTCTTTGCATTCGGGGTTTTCTGGGAAAAATACCGGGCGATTTTTTAAGGGGGTCCAATCCGCCTGGACGGAAATGAAGTCGCCCAAATATGGTTTGGCTATGTTTAAAACAAAGTCGTGAGGCAAATCATCGGGCAAACAAATTCCTTTTTTGGGATTTTCAATCATAAACCGCACCGCAGAAATAATTCCGGCGGCCACCTGCAAAGTTGTGGCGTTTTGGCCGGGAGCAATTTTTCTTGTTTGCTCAATACTCAAAGAGGTTCCGGTCCACCACGAATTAAATGCGTGGCCCATTAAAAACG
>JBEKVX010000023.1:0-12823 GCA_049513595.1 Candidatus Staskawiczbacteria bacterium
CGAATTCTCAACACCTAGTCTCCGTGGACTGACAGAAACCGAAGAAACCCGGCGAAACGCCTGAATCTAATCTCGCCCCTTCAAACAACGACAAAAACCCCGAGTTTGCACGATGCAAACTCGGGGCGTTTTTTTGCTTAAATTATTTTTTTTAATAGCTCCTGAACTTTTTCTGGTTTTGCTGTTCCGCGAGTTGCTGCCATTACCTGTCCGGCTAAAAATTGTAAAGAATTTTGCTTGCCTGCCTTGTAATCCTCAACTGCTTTTGGATTTTTCGAAACAACTTCTTTTGCAATTTTTTCCAATTCCGAATCATCAGACATCTGCCTCCAATTATTTTCGTCAACAATGCCTGAGGGGTCAACACCGGTATTAAACATCTCAAGCAAAACCATCTTGGCAACTTTACTTGAAATTTCGCCTTTGTAAATCATTTTTACAAATTCAGCAAAATTCTCCGGCGTAATTTTAAAATCCATTTCTATAAATTCTTTGCCCAAAAGCAAACCCTGGACATCTGAAATTAAGTAATTGGCAACCAATTTATACAACCTATCACTTTCTTTTATTTTTTCTACGCTTAACCACTCATCAAATTCAGAAACAACTTTTTCATAATATTCGCTCAAATCCTTGTTCGCCACAAAAATTTCTATTATGCTTTCATCTAAAACATACTCTTTTTTAAATCTTTCTCTTTTTTGTTCTGGCAATTCTGGTAGTGTGGCTTTTATTTCCTCAATATATTTTTCATCAAAATGCATGGGAGGCAAATCCGGCTCTGGAAAATATCTGTAATCATGCGCCTCCTCTTTTTCTCTTTGCGAAAATGTAATTTCTTTTTTATCGTGCCAGCCACGCGTTTCCTGAACAACCTTTTCTCCACTTTCCAAAACCTCTTCTTGGCGCGTAACTTCAAAATCAACTGCCTTTTCAACAACCTTAAATGAATTTAAATTTTTAATTTCAACTTTCGTGCCCAATTTATCTCCCTTGCTTATACTGATATTCACCTCAACTCTCATCTGTCCTTTTTCCATGTCGGCATCGGAGACGCCAAGATATTTAAAAATCATCTGCAGTTCCTCGGCAAATTTTCTTGCCTCCACTCCCGAAGTAATGTCCGGCTCTGTCACCAATTCCATCAAGGGAACTCCAGCGCGATTTAAATTAACCAAAGAATAATCCGCGCCATCAGGATGCACCAAACTTCCAGTATCTTCCTCTAGGTGTATTCTGGTAATTCTGATTTTGTGGCCATCGATTTCTAAATATCCTCCACTGCACAATGGCTGGTCATATTGGGAAATCTGATAGCCCTTTGGTAAGTCGGGATAAAAATAATTTTTTCTGTCAAACTTTGAATCCTCGGCAATTTTACAATTCAAAGCCAATCCGGTTTTTATAACTTTTTTTATTGCTTCCTCGTTTGCCGCTGGTAGAGTTCCTGGCTGAGCAGTGCAAATCGGGCAAATATTATAATTCGGCCGCTTTTCATCTGGGTCATTTTTGCATGAGCAAAACATTTTGGAATTTGTTTTCAGCTCCGCGTGAATTTCCAATCCAATTGTTGGTTTATACATATTTTTAAAAAGTTTTTTTACTTGTATCTCCAAGAATCTTAAATACCCCTTTGCCGAAACTTTTTTCGATCAACCTGGCAACCTCTAATAATCTGCCGGTCATAGCTGACCTAGCAAAACTATTAAAAACCTCTTCTTCTGATTTAAATCTATTTTTATTTTTATTATAAACTTGCTTTATCACAATATCGTCTAGCACGCCCACCGCTTCTTCATATGCTACTTCGCCCTCCTCATTAGCTTCCCTGCGTGAATTGTTTTCTCTCATTTTTTTTAATTCTGGAATAAAATCGAAATACTCTTCCTCAAATTTTGCCGCCAATTTTTCAACGATTGCATCCCCAATTAGTGAAAAATATTCTTCTCTAGTTTTGCCGAGCTGCATGGCGAAACCCTGCCTTCTCTGAGCCAGCTTGCCGCTCTTACCTTTCGTAAAAGATTGGAATTCGTTGAAGTGCAATACTTCATGCAAAACTGTGCGTGCACTCATCAAGCTATTTGCCCGCGGTAAAATTCCGATAAACTGGCGAGGTGCGTCATAAAATCCAAATTTTTTAGCAGCTTTTAATCTTTCTTTTGATCTCTCATCTACTTCTAAAAAATGGACGTGCTCTGGCTTCAAATTTACCGGAATACCCCCGTATCTTTCTACGAATTCGGGCATTTTTCCGAGAATAAATTCCACAATCCTCTTTTCTTCCTCAGTTTTTTCTCTTTCCTGGGGCCTCAACCCTCCTAAAATTTCCCCGACTTCTTTTTCTTGGTCATCAAATCTTCTCTTAAACTCTTTTAACATTTCTATCTCTTCTTCTGACTCCGCCCCAACAATTCTCAAAATTCCAGATTCTCTTTTGGGTTTTCCGGCTCCTATTTCTGTGTTTAAGATTGGCTCTTGCTTTTCTTTTCCTGGATCACCTCCAGATGATTCGTGTCTATCTGCCATATTTTTTATATATAACCTAATTTTTTAAATAATTTTTCCGATGGAGGAGTTATCTTTCTGCCTCGAAGTTCTTTAATATCTATCCATGCATATGTCTTCAGCTCATCGTTCAAAGATATTTTAATATCTTTTGCTAATTTGTCGTTAATTACAACTTTATAATCGTTATATTGCATTTTGCATAAAACTCTTTCGCCAGTATCCTTTAGGGTTTTCTCTGATTCTCCCTTTTCTGCGTCATCAACTAATTCAATCCTATAACCAGATATATCTATGCCGGTTTCTTCCTTTATTTCTCTTATTAGAGCCTCTTCATTACTTTCACCTTGTTCAACTCCACCACCAGGGATGTGCCAGCAATCAGGGAAAACACCGCCCTCTTTTGGATTTTTCATGACTTGGAGCAGTTTCCCGTCCTTAGAAATAATAATACCCCCAACAATTTTTCGTTTTATTTCTCTCATATCCTTTCAAAAATTACAAAAGAATAATCGTATTTATTTTTTTCGTCGGCTTTGTTATCAACTCTTTTTACTTCTTTCCATTCAGACAAATTAATTTCAGGAAAATATGTATCGCCTTCGGGATTAGCATGAATTTCTGTTAAATATAATCTTTGCGCCAATGGTAAAAATTGTTTGTAAACCGATGCTCCGCCGCAAATCATTACTTCTGGCTCATTTTTTGTCATTTTCAAAAGTTCTTCAATTGAATGCGCCACAAAACATCCTTCTGGCGGAATATACTTTTGGTCGTTGTTTAAAATAATATTTTTCCTTTTCGGCAGGGCTTTTTCACCGATTGATTTAAAAGTATTCAAACCTATAACAATCGTTTTCCCAAGCGTGGCTTCCTTAAAATATTTAAAATCAGCCGGCATATGCCAAGGCAAAGTGTTTTTATTGCCAATTACTCTGTTTTCTGCCATCGCAGATATCATTGATAAAATCATAACGATTTTATAATTTTTTGATTTATTATTTCTGGAGCTAATAGTTTACCCCTGTCCAAACATTCTATTACCTTAAAATCTTTTGGAAATTCTTTTGCGGCCAGCAAGTATGATTTAAGAGAAGCTACAAAATGATCCTTATCTTTTTCATGGATATCTTTGCCGCCCCTTCCTAAATACGCCTCTCTTTTTTTTATCTTATCTTTGTCGGTTAAATTTTTGTTCAATTTTATAGAAAATTCCGGAGATGTTTTCAAAATAAAAGTATAATCTGGTTTTGTGATTCCGAATATGCCGTACTCTAAATCGTACAACCAATTAACGTACTTCCTCCATTTTTTATGATTATTTATTAGTTTACCACCCTGATGTCCTATATTTGAAGCCATCCACCTGTCAGATATTACAATTTTACCCTGGCTCAACCATTTCTTGATTTCAAAACTTGCATCGTATCTGTCTTGCGCGATAAAAATTGAAGCAACATAAGGACCAACTTCTTTTGGACCTCCATATTTTCCTGCTAAATAATTTTCGAACATTGCTGCCGAACGCTCACCGTAACGGGGAAAATCAATTTTTTTAACCTTGAATCCTTTTTTAATAAAATAATTTGCCAGCAATTTTGTCTGGGTAGATTTGCCGGAGCCATCAATCCCCTCAAAAACAAAAAGTTTTCCTTTCTTCATTTCAAAAAATATTTCTATTTTTGCTTTTCATTCCAATCTATTCTGGCGCGCCTGGCAGCATCTTTCTCCGTAAAATGTCCCCCTGGATATCTCTTTTTCAATTTCTCCACATTTTCATTAAAAATATCTTCCATATCCCAACGGAAAAAATTACAGATTGCCCCTATGTACCACAAAACATCTCCCATGTTTTCTCTTATTCCTAGCTTTTGATCATCTTTATGGGCAAACGTCTTTTTAATGCATCCTGCCACATCGCCAGCTTCTCCGCTTATGCCCAAACCCCATGTCATTATTTCTTTTTCAGGATCATCATTTTTTTTGGTGACTGACTTAACGAACTCTTGGTAATTTTTAAAAAATTCATTTGCCATAAATTTATATTTGAGTTTCTTTTTTTTCTGTTGTAACCCTGCCTCCCTGCCATTGACCTTTATAAAGATTGGATTCCCCCACTACTTCTGAAAACATTATATGCAACACCCGAGCTCCCATTTCCAAATCAAAGGGCTCGTCCCTGAAATTATATATGCCCATGGACAATTCTCCGCAATAGCCAGGAGGCACCTGCCCGCCAAAAATATACACGCCCGACCTGAACAAAGTTGACCTTGGCGTTGAAATCGCCAGAAGGTCTTGGGGCATATTAACCTTTTCTATTGTTTTCATCAAATAATAAACTTTGGGTTCTAAAGATGCCCTTGCGGTTTTTCCTTCTTGAAATTTTGCAACAAGTTCCATTTTCGGTGTTTCGCGCTCTTGGATTCCCATAAAACCTTTTCCGGAAATCTTATATAATTCCCCTATTCTTATATCAAAACCTGCGCCTTCCGGAGAAGTCAGCTCTCTGTCGCAAAGACCTTCCATTAGTTTTTTTTCTTTTACTAACTGCAATAATTGTTTTGCTCCAATAAACATAATTTCTACTTTTTATTTTTTTGCACAAAATCTTTCCATTCTTTCGTAACTATGCCTCCTACAGGTGTCAGCGAGGCCTTAATCGGCGGATGCGACTCATAGCCGACAAGCTCTACCATTTCTGGTCTAAAATCATCTATTTCTTTGAGATTTTGGTCTATCTTCACTGTCGGAAATGGCTTTGGCTCGCGCCCCAACTGCTCTTTTATGGCGTCAAGATGATTTTCATAATAATGGATATCTCCAAAAGTATGAATAAATTCTCCGGGTTTATTATCGGTTATTTGCGCCAGTAACAATGCAAGCAACGCGTAGCTGGCTATGTTAAAAGGCACTCCTAAAAATACATCGCACGTGCGCTGATATAATTGAAGCGATAATCTTCCGCCATTGGTATTTACTTGGAACATGTTATGGCAAATTGGAAAACGACACGCGTCTCCGGGCGAGGCCATTTCATAAAGATATTCTGGATTCCAAACGCTTATGAGAGCTGAGTGGGTGCTTTTATCTTTACGAACATTATCAACAAGCCATTGAAGCTGGTCAATTGTTCTGTCTGTTCTAGTGGGCCAGTGCCGCCACATATCTCCATAAACATGGGGCAAATTTCCGTGCTTTGCCGCAAAATCGTTATCTTTTGCTATCTTGTCTATAAATTCTTCCTTGGTCATTTCTTTTTCTGTTCCTGCTGTTATTTTCTCGCGATAAATTCGATAGGGATAGTCATCCCAGATATGAATATTATTATCAACAAGATATTTAATATTTTTTTGTCCGCTCATAAACCAATACAATTCCTGGACAATACCCTTCCAATAAACTTTTTTGGTCGTGAGCAAAGGAAATCCCTCCGAAAGGTCAAACCTAAACTGTTTGCCAAAAAGACTATAGGTTTTAACGCCCGTGCCGGCATCAACCTGCTCACAACCCTTATCAATTAGCTCCTGCAATAAATTAAGATATTGGTATTCTGGATGTTGTTTTTCCATGGTTATTTTCTACTTTGGTTCTTCGTTTATTTTACTGGCGGTTGCTCCGTCTTGGTTAGCATACTTATGGTCTTTCTGGCTGATATAAGGAATTTCTGACGAGGAAGAAATGCCTTCAAAAGTCATTGCGCATATCCTCATGCCACTATACAAAACAATAGGAACAGTTCCTAAATTCCCCAGCTCCATCACTGCTTTGCCTTTCCAACCCGGATCAAACCTGGCTGCTGTAACGTGAATAACCAAACCCAATCTTGCCAGAGAACTCCTGCCGTCCAATCGGCCCATCATGTTGGCGGGCAAAATTATTTCTTCTTTGGTAACCGCAACAACAAAATCATGCGGCTGAATTATAAAAGGCGCACCATCTTTAACCACAACTTCTTCCATCATATCATCAATATTAGTTGCATTTTTTAGATCAATAAAAGAATAACGGCTTACCTTAAAAATCTTGAAACTATTTCCCAAATGCAGATCCAAAGAACATGGACCTAATTGTTCTTCAAAATTCGGGAAAGGATTTATTTTAATCGTTCCTTGTTCTATGTGTTTTTTAATATCGACATCGGATAGTATCATAGTTTTATTTTTTAAATATATTTAACGTTTCATTATTCTACCATTTTACCAAAACAAAAATCAAGCGCTTTTCACGCTTGATTTTTGTTTATTAGTTTACTATGTCAATGCCCATATTGCGCGCGGTTCCTGCAATAATTTTCATTGCGGCTTCAATGTCTGTTGTATTTAAGTCGGGCATTTTCTTTTCTGCGATTTCTTTTAACTGAGCTTTAGTAACTTTACCAACCTTTGTTTTGTTTGGCACGCCGCTTCCCTTTTCAATTCCCGCTGCTTTTTTTAATAATTCTGAAGCCAAGGGCGTTTTTAATTTAAAAGTGTAAGACCTGTCTTTATAAATTGTAACCTCCGCTGGAATTGTGTAGCCAGACATTTGCTGGGTTGCCGCGTTAAACTTCTGGCAGAATTCGGCAATATTTAATCCGTGCTGGGCTAATGCCGGTCCGATTGGCGGCGCTGGCGTTGCTTTTCCTGCCGGAATTTGTATTTTTACGATAGCTTTAATTTCTTTTGCCATTTTGTTGCGAGCTACAAGTTAGCAGATAAAAATATAAATATAATTTCTGCAACTATTACTCGTTTTAATTTTAACCTACTTTTTTAATTTGCAAAGAGTCCAATTCAACCGGGGTATCTCTGCCAAACATATTGACCAAAACCTTAATCTTTCCTCTTTCTTTATCAATTTCCGAAACCTTGCCTTCAAAACCCTTGAATGGCCCATCTGTAATTTTAACATTAGCGCCAATTTCAAAATCAATCGTAAATTCCGGCTCGCCTATTTCCATTCTCTTCATCAAGTCCTCCATTTCGGTCTTTGAGACGGGAATTGGAGTTGTTCCTGCTCCCAAAAATCCTGTTACTCTTGGCGTATTTCTTACCACATACCAGGAGGCATCAGTAACCACCATTTCCACCAAAACATACCCTGGAAAAATTTTTTCTTCAACTGTTTTTCTTTTTCCATTTTTTATTTTTATCTTTTTTTCTTTTGGAACTATCACATTAAAAATTTTGTCTTCCATGCCCAAACTCTCAATCCTCTGTTTAAGGTTTTTTGCAACTGCGTCCTCGTATCCCGAATAAGTATGAATAACATACCAATTTCGCTCTTGTTCTAATTGTTGCTTTGCCATGTTACTTCAAAACAAACATTTTAATTACTGTTGTAAAAATATAGTCCAATCCGCCCAAAAATATAGCCACAACAATGGTCACTCCCAATACAATTAATGTATATCTTAAAACATCTTTCTGCGAAAGCCACGAGACCCTTTTCATCTCAACCCAGACCTCTTTAAAAAATAAATTTATTTTTTGTGTAATTGTCATGGTTTTTAAAATGGCCGCGAGGCCATCTATTTATATGATAGCCGAATCTAATTAATAAGTCAAGTTTTATTTAAATGTCTATATTTTTAGCGGCTTTAGCGTGTGTCTGGATAAATTTCTTTCTTGGCTCAACTTCTTCGCCCAATAAAATGTCGTTCGCCTCTTCGCCTCGTTAGGTCGGGATTTTCCGCTTCGCGGATAAATCTCGCGACCCTACGCTCGGCGCGCCTGCGGGCTACCGGCTCACTCCTTCAAAACCCTCGGTTTTGAATAATTTCCTACACGGGGAAATACCCAATTTCCCCGACCCCCTTTGTTATTTTAATGGGCGCTAAATATCTATATTCTTTGCGGCTTTGGCGTGCGTTTGAATAAATTTTTTGCGCGGCTCAACTTCTTCGCCCATTAAAATGTCCAATGTCTTATCGGCTAAATGCGCTTCTTCAACTGTGACCTGCAATAAAGTTCTGTTTTCCGGATTCATTGTTGTTTCCCAAAGCTGTTCGGGATTCATTTCTCCCAAACCCTTGTATCGCTGAATTGAATGACCCAAAGGGTGCCCCGCCTTTCCTAAATCTTTTACAATTTTGTCTCTTTGGCTGTCTGAATATGCATACTGGGAATTTTTTCCTGATTGAATTTTATAAAGCGGCGGCTGGGCGATATAAATGTGGCCTGCGTCAACAACCGGTTTAAAATGCCTGTAAAAAAACGTCAGAAGCAGGGTGCGGATGTGGGCTCCGTCAACATCAGCATCAGTCATAATTACAATTCTGTGGTATCTTAATTTTTCAATGTCAAAATCCTCGCCAATTCCAGTTCCCATGGCAATAATCAGTGCCTTAATTTCTTTTGACGCCAACATTTTGTCTAGGCGAGCTCTTTCCACATTCAAAATTTTTCCACGCAACGGCAAAATTGCCTGAAATCTTCTGTCTCTTGCCTGTTTTGACGAACCGCCGGCAGAGTCACCCTCAACAATATAAATTTCCGACTCTTCAGGTTTTCTAGACAAGCAGTCAGCCAATTTTCCCGGCAGAGCCAAACCCTCCAAAGCTCCTTTTCGCAAAACCGTTTGGCGCGCGGCTTTTGCAGCCAAGCGCGCTTTTGTTGCCAGCAAACAATTTTCAATAATTGCCCTGGCATCACTCGGATTTCTTTCCAAATAATCAGACAAGCCCTCTGAGGTTGCCGCTTCAACTGCATTTTTAGCTTCTGGGTTTCCCAATTTTGCTTTTGTCTGTCCTTCAAACTGCGGAGTTCTGATTTTTACAGAAACGACCGCTGTCAAGCCCTCGCGCACATCATCTCCTGAAAAATTTTCATCTTTTTCTTTCAAAAATCCTTCGCGCCTGGCGTAGTCATTCAAAGAGCGTGTCAAAGCGGTTCTAAATCCGGAAATATGAGTTCCTCCTTCAACCGTATAAATATTATTTGCAAAACTCTCTTCGGTACATTCCATTTCCTGCGTATATTGAAAAGCCGCCTCAACAAAAATATCGTCTTTCGTTAAAGCAATTGAAAAAATATTTGGATGTCGCGGAGTATTTCCTTCAACCAAATATTTTACATAAGACGCAACTCCGCCTTCAAAATAAAATGTGTAACTTGATTCCGAATCTTTTGTTCTCTCGTCTTTGAAAATAATTCTGACTCCTTTGGTTAAATATGCCTGCTGTCGCAGATGAGACAAAATTCTTTTTGTATCATATTTTATTTCAGGAAAAATTTGCGGGTCTGCGTCAAAGGTAATAGTGGTTCCTGTTTTTTTGCAATCCCCCACTTTTTTTACTGAAGTTTTAGGATTTCCTCTGAAATATTCCTGCGCGTAAAGATTCCCGTCTCTGCAGACCTCGGCAACCATATACGTTGACAAAGCGCAGACAACCGACACACCCACGCCGTGCAAACCACCGGAAACTTTATATGCCTCGCCGCCAAATTTTCCACCGGCGTGCAAAGTTGTCATCACGGTTTCCAAAGCCGACTTTTTTGTGTCAGCATGCTTTTCAACCGGAATTCCCCTGCCGTCATCAGAAATTTTTACCCTGGTATTTGGCAACAAAATAACTTCAATATTTTTGGCATATCCGGCCATTGCTTCGTCCAGACAATTATCCACAACTTCCCAAATCAAATGATGAAGCCCATCAATTCCAGTTGAACCGATATACATTCCCGGTCTTTTTCTGACCGGCTCCAAACCCTTTAAAACATAAATATCTTTGGCAGTATACTCGCCTTCTTTCCTCTTTTTCTGGGGTTCTGGCGCTGACGCAACAATTTCCGTCTTCCTCTCCTCAACTTTTTCTTCAACTTTTTCCTTGTCCGCCGGGGTACCCCTTGGGTCTTTCTGCGAAGCAGAAATTTTGGCGGATGGTTTTTTTTCAACCTTAACAGGCGCCGATTTCTTTTTCGGCTTCGGTGCTACAACTTTCTTTGCCACGCCGGAACTTTTAGCGGAGGCGGGTTTCACCGGGGCTTTCAACACTGGCTTCTTGCCCGCCTGAAGTTTCTGCGAAGCAGAAATTTTGGCGGGTTTTTCAACCTCTTCGTCCTTGGATTTTATGTTTAATTTCATAATAGTTTTAATTTGAATTTTTCAATCTAAAATTATTCTCCGCCTATTCCCCAAATTTTTTTAACTCTTTTCCGCCACATTTCTTTCCTTTCATTCAGAATTTCCTCATGTTCTTCTGTGGTAATTCCAGGCAACCTTTCTTCTCTTTTCTCTAAGCTCGCCTCATCCAAAGACAACAAAATCTCCATGAGTTTATCCGTTATGTATTTTTGTTCGTCTTCGGAAAACCTTCTTATTCGCTCAGAAAATAAACTGCGATACTTGCCTACCTTTTGACCCGTAACCATCCGTGACATTCTAAATAACTTTGTCATCAATGCTTCGCTTTTATAGTTTTTAGCATCGGTACTATATATATTTAAATCTACCCTTAAAACATGTATATTGAATTTTTTTGCAAGCTCTTCGCATAAATCTTTGAACTTTTCTTTTTCAGATGCTGTCTGTAAGCTACTATCATAGAATATATCAATATCTAAATCCGAATTCTCATTTTCATATCCGCTCATTGTTGACCCAAAAATACCTATCCCGATAAAACTGTTGAACTTTTTTAAAGCATCTTCAAGCTCTCTTATTTTTTCCAGATCTTCTTTATTTGGCTCACCTTCAATATCTCGTGCTAGAAAAAGCTTTGTCTCCATTCTTTCTCGAGTTTTCTCTTCCGGTGTAAGTTCTGAAAATTTTGGTTCTCTTTCACTCATGTTTTTATCTTAAAACTGCATTTAAGGATTTTTTTGTTTCTGCCCGAATCTCTTCTTGGATTTTATTTGTCTCATCGTTGGTCAAGGTTCTTTCCGGCGAGCGATAGACAATTCTGAATGTGTAACTTTTTTTATCTTTGCCGAATTTGGCGTCATCTTCAAATTCGTCTATCAGTTTTACTTCTTCAATCAAGTTTTCGGCAAAGTCGCGCACAATTTCATAATAATTATTTAAGTTTATATTTTTATCAATTATAAAAGAAATGTCGCGCGAGGTTTCCGGATATTTGCTGACTTCTTTGTATTTTGAGTTTATGTCTTTGAATTGGCTGGTAATTCGCGGGTCGTCCGACCATAAAATTCTAATATCCGGAATTCCAAATTTAATCATCGCAAGCCTATCGAGGCCAAAGCCGAAAGCCCAACCATTGTATCCCTTAACTCCAAAATTAGCTAAAACACTCTTTTTAGGCATGCCCGCACCTACTATCTCAACCCATTCACCGTTAATATAAATCTCTATTTCCAAAGAAGGATCTGTGTATGGAAAGGTTTCCACGGTAAATCTGTATTTCACATCTGAGCCAAAAATGCTTTTAACTATCAAAGACAAATCGTTTTTTAAATCCTCAATATTCAAAACTTTTTTATCGTCAGGAACAAGATAGAGCCCTCCGAATTGGTGGAAAACATTCATATGATGCCTGTCTATCTCGTCCTTGCGATAAACCTTGCCGTGACAAAAAGTTCCAAACGTTTCTTTGCGCTCGATTCTTTCTTTTATTTCAGGATGGTTCAAATAATAATACCAGAAAACAGTATCGTGGGTGCGAAGTACATTTTTGTCATCAACGTAATACGTGTCTGATTCGCTTCGGGCCGGATGATCGTTTGCAAAACCAAAAAGATCAAATAAAATTTTAGTTGTAATTATTTCTGGGATTTTAACCACATCAAAGTTAGAAAATTGTGAAATCTGCAAAACCCTGTCTGCGACCAATTTAAGCGGGTTGCCCTCGACGCGCGACAAGTCGGGCAACGCTAAAAATCGCTTGATTCTTTCAGCTTTTATGTCGGTTCTTGCCTCTAATTCTTTAATTAAAACGCCCTCGTTCGGGTCATTTATAACAATATTTTTGCTCATATTTATTCTTTAATTATACTCTTAATTTAAGGGTAAAGCAAGAGCTAAAATGTGGATAATTTTAGGTAAAACAAAAAGCGACTTCCAACGAGGAGTCGCCATCTTCTACGTTCTCAATTCCAGCTTTCTCTTGCACACGGGGCAAACCAATGCCTCTCCATCTTTTGGCACAATCTTTGTGGTTATTTTGTGCCCGCATGCGCAGTTGATTGTGCAGGTGAAACCATCTGATCCTGTGATATTGAGTGGCTTATGGTCAGTACCAGCAATCCCGGAACACTTGCTGCATTTCATATCTCGTCCCCTATTTTCTCAAAGGTCTTGGCGATTACATTTCTTAAATTATCATATCATATTATAAAAAATTTAGCAAGCCCTACTCTTTAATTTTAAAAACAGCCCC
>JBEKVX010000024.1:0-12292 GCA_049513595.1 Candidatus Staskawiczbacteria bacterium
GTCAATTTGATTTTATGGATATTCCGTTGTATGGTGAAAGTGAAAGCCCTCGTCGTCCAATGGATAGGACGCAAGATTGCGGATCTTGTAATGCAGGTTCGAATCCTACCGAGGGCACAGGAACAAAGTCCTGGCACTTTCACATGAAAGGGGGTGATGCAACTTGAAAGCCGAAGGACGGGGACAGTTAGATGGAGGCGTCCCACAAAATGCGGGACAGATTAACCAGGAACTGATTACTCCGGGACTTAAGGCCAAAATCCAAAGGGCCGTCAAGGAGATCAACCGGTTCCGCCAACAGCGCCTGGCGCAACGCGGCGAAAATAAATCGCTGCTGGAGAATCTCGTAAGGATACGCGAACAATGTGGCCAGTTTGCTGCATGGGTCACAATCGCTCGCATTGAGCAGAATCAGAAAAGTTCTCTCTCTCCCGAAGACAGAATGTTTCTGGAAACCCAGAAACAAATTCTGCGGGAAAGGGGCTGCTCTTCCGACGATGAACTTTTGCAGCTAGCATTCAACCTCTAACCAAAGGGCGGCAACATGGAAGCCAACGCTTTTGGGCGAAAGCCCGAAAAAGGCGTCCCGACTTTGTTCGTGGACGCCTGTTTCATTTGATTTTAACAAAAACATTTGTTAAAATAACCCAACATAATTTAAACCACATGAAAAAAACCAACGAGAACCAACAAGAAAGTAGTAGTGTCCAAGAACCCGAAGAAATTATTACCTCTCTTTTAGAAAAACTTCCGACCACAGCTAAAAATCTAATTGAAGAAAGCCAAGATTTATCTAACGAAAAAAATAGAAAATTTTTAGAAAATCCAGACGACCCGTTAGAACACGAACCAAATTGGCACCAATGGGGAATAATTACGCATACAAAAATGTTTGAGCAACTATACCGCGAGGAAATTCCGCAATGCCTTGACCGATTAGGAATACGCGACAAAGTCCAAGAAAAAATGGCTGAAAAAATTGACGGGCTTACCAAAGACCAACTTTTAGCCATGGCTATCCCCCTTCACGATTTAGGTAAATTTACTGAAAGAAAAATTGAACGCAAAGAAAGAATTTTCGAAGACCATGAAGCTGCTTCAGGAAGAATTATTAGGTCTCCAAAATTTTCTGAAATGCTAAAACAAGAATATAATTTAACCGACGCGCAAGTTGAATATATGGCTAGGTGCGCAGAATTGCATTACACGCTTGGCATTGTGCGGGACGAAGCCTTAAAATCTGACATGGGCTATACGCTTGCTTTTGCGCAGAGCGAAGAGTTTCGCGAGTTAGCAAAAAAAATAATGGAGCAGAATCCAGATTTTCAGTTAGAAATCGGCCTTCTATTTTTGGGTGACTCTTTGGCTAAAAACGATATAAGAATTGAAGGTGATACAGACGAACAAATTGAATCTCAAGATCTGGCAATTAAAAAGTTGCTCGAAGCCAGAGGATTAAATTCGAAACTCATCAAATCGGTAAAACAATTACCAATAAATCGCGCTATCGCAGAAAATTATCTGAAAGTTTGGGCTGGGGCGCATTAATTTTTTACTAAATATGATTTCGTTAGAGACAAAAGTTGAGGAAATTCCAAAAATTGGAACTGCCTACGCAAAACGACTCAAAAAGTTCGGCATAAAAACAGTGCAGGATTTGCTTTTTTATTTTCCGGCAAGATATGATGATTTTTCAGAAATAATTTCCATTAAAGCTGCCCGCCAAAGATTGGGCCAAACCGTATGCGTGCAAGGACAAATTACAGAAATTGAAAACACAAATACTTTCAAAAAATTTATGTCGTTGACCGAAGCAACAATTCAAGACCGCGACAGCGAAATAAAAGTTATTTGGTTTAATCAGCCATACCTGGCAAAAAGTTTAAGGGAAGATGATTTTGTTTGCCTGGCTGGAAAAATTTCTCTTTACAAAGAAGGAATTTATTTAAATAATCCGACTTATGAACGCATAAATGAAATTGGCGAAAACGAAGAACTAACCCACACCGGCCGCATTGTGCCGGTTTATGCCGAAACGCGCGGAGTGACTTCGCGCTGGCTGCGTTACGTCATAAAACCATTGCTTTACAGATTTTGCGAGCAAATTCAGGAAAGTTTGCCAGCAGAAATTATAAAAAAATATAAATTTTTAGCAATTCAGGAGGCGGTTTGGCAATTGCATTTTCCCGACTCGTTTGAACACGCCGACGCCGCCAAGGCGCGATTTTCTTTTGAAGAACTTTTTTTAATCCAGTTGAATGTTTTGAAAGAAAAAATAAAGTTAATGCAAAAACGCGCTCATGCCTGCCCAATGGATGCCGATTTAATGAAAAAATTTACCGATTCCCTGCCCTTCCAACTTACCAATTCGCAAAAAAAATGCGCGTTTGCAATTTTGAAGGATTTAGAAAAATCAGTTCCAATGTCCCGACTTTTGGAGGGCGATGTTGGCTCTGGAAAGACGATTGTTGCAACAATGGCAGCGCTGAACGTAGTAAAGTGTGGCCATCAGGTTGCTTTTATGGCACCAACAGAAATTTTAGCAAAACAGCATTTTGTTTCTGTTTCAAATTTGCTGAAAAATTTTAACGTCTGCGTTGGAATGATGACCGGAAAAGACGCCAGAATTTTCAAGGACGGCGAAATATTTGAAATTTCCAAAAAAAGTTTTAACGGCGATTTAGAAAACGGACAAATTGATATTGCAATTGGAACTCATTCTCTAATTCAAAAAAATGTAAATTTTAAGGATTTGGCATTGGTAATTTTGGACGAACAGCACAGATTTGGCGTTGAGCAAAGAGACCATTTGATAAAAAATAAAAAACTAATCCCCCACTTGCTTTCAATGACAGCCACTCCAATTCCAAGAACTTTGGCATTAACCGCTTATGGCGATTTGGATTTATGTTTAATTGACGAAATGCCAGCCAACAGAAAAAAAGTAAAAACAATTATTGTTGGGCCAGGCCAAAGAAAAGAGGCATATGAATTTATCAAAAAAGAAGTTGCAGAAGGGAAGGGTGTTTTTGTTATTTATCCAAAAATTGAATCGGCGGCAACAAAAGCGCAAGAATTAGCAAAAGTAATTTCTGAAAAGGGGCAAATTTCAGGAAGTTTTACGCCGCAAAATTATAATTTAAATTCACTTGCGTCACTTGCCATAAATGAAGTAAAAGCGTTAAAAGAAGAATACGAACGCCTTTCAAAAGAAATTTTTCCTGACTTGCGAATTACCATGTTGCACGGAAAAATGAAGCCGGCTGAAAAAGAAAGAATTATGCTGGATTTTAAAAAAGGTGAAATTGATATTCTTCTGTCAACTTCTGTTGTTGAAGTTGGAGTTGATGTTCCGCGTGCCACAATTATGATGATTGAGGGCGCAGAAAGATTTGGCTTGTCGCAATTGCACCAGTTCCGTGGCAGAGTTGGCAGAAGTGACATGCAGTCATATTGCTTTTTATTTACCACAGACCCAAGCATGCTTAACCGTAAAAGATTAAAGGCATTGGTTGAAAGTAGCAATGGTTTTGAACTTGCTGAAAAGGATTTGGAAATTAGAGGACCAGGCAGCTTGTATGGCACAGTGCAATCCGGAATTCCAGATATGGCAATGCAAGGTCTCTCAAACATTTTTTTGGTTGAAAAAACCCGCGCAGCTGCCAAAGAAATTTTAGAAAAAGACCCAGAATTAAAAAATTATCCCCAACTAAAAGAACGCCTAAAACGATTTCAGAGTAGAATCCATTTTGAATAATAAAAAACACCAGCCATAGCCGGTGTTTTTTATTTTCGAACTTTTTCGGTGACCACAAAAACGTCGCTCGCCTTAACGCCCTCGCTACGCTCGGGCTAGCTCTTCGGTTCCGGCTCGCTCCTTCAAAACCCTCGGTTTTGAATAATTTCCTACACGGGAGGATTTACTAAATCCTCCCGACCCCTCCTAAGTTTCTGGGTTACAGAAAAAATCACTTTCTGATTTTTTCTGTAACCCAGAAACCCATATATTTGCCGAGGGCCAGGCGGATTTGGGCGTCTAAGGCCGGGATTGAGCCGAACAAAATTAAAGTTATTGGCAAAAATATCCATTGCAAAAAAACAGTGGATTTTTTGAACCATCGCACATACCATTTAAAGTCCTTTGGAACTGGCGGCAAAAGCATTGTGCTTAAAATTGCCGAGACAAACATTCCAACCATTGAAACAGTCATAATTTGACTGGTTAAAATCGGTAAATTAAAAGACAAAACCGTAAAATTAAATTTTTGTCCGCCCAAAAGTATCGGCAACCAGCCCAATAAAAACAATAAAAGCGCGGCTGTTGCCCACGACCAAAATCCGTCCAAAATTGTGTAAAGATGGCCTATTTTATGCCAAATTGATATTTTTTTATTATTTAAAAATCCAAACATTATGTAAGGAATTTCGTTGCATCCCCATGCCCACCGCCTTTGCTGGCGATATTGGTTTATGGCAGTGCGCCAGAAATTTTTTGCCATCACAGCGTCCATTGACGCCAAATAATACAAAGGAACCACCCTATAATTTCCATCATAATTTAAATATGCCCGCCAAAAAATGCGCGAGTCGTCTGACACCACATTATTCGGATAGCCAACTTCAAAAAAAACCTTTCCCGGAGTTGAATGCGAAGAATAGGTTGTAAGTTTTTCGCTTCTTTCCTGCTGAATCATCTGCCAAAAAGTATTTGAGGTTGAAACAACTCTGGAAAAAAAGTGCGCCGACCAAATGTTATTATTATAAACAGGAATCGGCTGGTAGCTTGCATTTACGGGATTTTTTTCTGTTAAATAGTACCAAGTTAGGCACGCAAAATATCGCGGAAAAACTTTTGTATCAATATCAAAGGTTGAAACCAAAATATTTTCATAAGGAATTTTTAGCTGGTCAATAATTTTTTCTTTGACTTCTTTTCCCGCGAAAGCTGTATTTGAACCCTTGCCGGCAATCTCTCCTATTATGCCGTCCGGATGAATAACAATTGAAAATTTATAAAACTTATCAGAATATTTTTTGGCAATAATCTTCGCCTGTTCTTCAAAAAATTTTCCTGCCCTTTCTTCAACCGCCAAAACAACAATCATTTTTTCTTTTGGGTAATCGGACTTTATCAGTGACTCAATGCTTTCTTCAATAATTCCTTTTGATTCTTTATAGGTGGGTAAAATAATTATGTGATAAATGTCTTTCCATTTTTTTAATTTTCTTAAGGCATTCAGCCAGTCCTTTTTCATATGGCTTTTTACTTTAAAATATCCTATTATCTGGTGCAGAGAAAAATAAAATATCCTGAAAAGATAATAAAAACAAAAACAGATAATAAATATCGCCACCCAGCTCGGAAGCAACCAAGAAAAAATCAGCACACCCAATAGTGTGCCCAAGCTCAGAATTGCAGGAATCATTTCAAAAAATCTATACAACCATCTGTCTTTCGAATTTTTTATATCTCTGGCTTTTGAGATATCCAGATAATCTTTCTTGTCCATATTTTTAGCATGGTGGCCCTATCGGGATTTGAACCCGAGTTTTATGCTTGAAAAGCACGCGTCCTGGACCAGGCTAGACGATAGGGCCATTTATGTTATAAATTCTACAACAAAAATTGAAATAATTCAAGTTTTCGGGTATAAATAGAATATGAAAATTTTAGCCATAGAAACATCTTGCGACGACACCGGAATTGCCATTTTAGACGTTGACAGCAACGGCGGTTTTAAAGTTTTATCAAATGTTATTGCTTCGCAAGTTGAAATTGGCAAAAAATACGGCGGAGTTTACCCAATGATGGCAAAAAGAGAACACCAAAAAAATCTGCCTATTGTTTTTAAAAAAGCGCTAAAAAATATAAAAAACATTGATTTGATTGCTGTTACAAGCGGTCCAGGATTAGAGCCATGCCTTTGGACTGGAATTAATTTTGCCAAAGAACTTTCTTTAAAATTAAAAATTCCGATTGTTCCAGTAAATCATATAGAAGCACACATATTGGTAAATCTTTTGGAAAATCCAGACATTAAATTTCCGGCAATTGCTTTGGTTGTTTCCGGCGGTCATACACAATTAATTTTAGTAAAAAAAATCGGCAACTATAAAATTTTAGGAGAAACCAGAGACGATGCGGCAGGCGAATGTTTTGACAAATGTGCAAAAATTTTAGGCCTCGGCTATCCCGGCGGACCGATTATTTCAAAATTAGCAAACCAGAAAACCAGCAAACCAGAAAACCAGCAAACCAGGTTACCTCGCCCGATGATTGGCACAAATGACTATGATTTTTCTTTTTCCGGCTTAAAAACCGCAGTTTTGTACTCGTGGCAAAAACAAAATAAAAAAGACCTGCCTGCGCAGGCAGGAATGGCAGCTGAAATCCAGCAGGCGATAATTGATGTTTTAATTAAAAAAACAATGAAGGCAATAAAAGATTTTAGCGCAAAATCATTAATTTTAGGCGGAGGTGTCTCAGCAAATCATGAATTGAGAAAACAATTCAAAAATAAATTAAAAAAAGAATCACCGGCAACAGAATTTTTTGTGCCAAAACCTGACTTATCGACTGATAATGCTTTAATGACCGCAATTACTGGTTTTTATCACAAAACAAAAAAAATCGGTTGGCAGAAACTGCAAGCCGATGCGAATTTGAGGATCAGCAAGTAAAACGAGCTGACCTCGAATCCCAACAATTACTTCAGCGAAACTGGTACAAGAACCATCCTTTGTCCTTTTTTGCTGAACTTCTGGATCACGATGGATATAACCGATTTGACTCGGCAGAAGTCTCCATCATGGCGGATTTGCGCCAGTTCATAGAAAGGAACAATCACTTTTTTCGCATGCCCTTTGGCTTTTTTGTCAGAGGGCGCAAAAAAAGTGCCCGTCGCCTTGTACTGATGGCTTTTCACCTTACTGCAACCATCAATCAAAAGCGCCAGCTCAAAGCAATAAACGGTCATCGCTACTCTCCCTCTATTGGAACATGCCGTGATAAAACCTATACTAACTATATACCTCTTATAATAGATTGTCAAGATTTACCCAACTGAATAATTTTGATAATATAAATGATTATGGAACTGCCGCCGCAATATAACGCTAAAGAAGTTGAGGATAAAATTTACCGGCTTTGGGAAAAAAGCGGTTTTTTTAATCCTGACAAACTCCCCCGCCGCCATAAAAAACCATTCACAATAATAATGCCTCCACCTAATGCCAATGCGCCCCTGCATATCGGCCACGCGCTTTTTGTGACGTTAGAAGACATCATGATTAGATATCAAAGAATGAAAGGCAAAAAGGCATTGTGGCTTCCGGGAGCCGACCATGCTGGTTTTGAAACCCAGGTTGTTTTTGACAAAAAATTAGAAAAAGAAGGCAGAAACAGATTTCAAATTCCCAAAGAACAGCTTTATAAAGAAATTTTAGGGTTTACTTTACAAAACAAAAAAACAATGGAGAACCAGTTAAAAAAACTCGGGGCTTCGTGCGACTGGTCGCGTGAAAAATTTACTCTAGACGAAAATATTATAAAGGTTGTCTATGAAACATTTGAAAAATTAAAAAAAGACGATTTGATTTATAAGGGAAAGAGAATTATAAATTGGTGCACAAAACATCAAACATCGCTTTCTGACCTGGAAATAAAATACGAAGAAAGAAATGACCCTTTGTATTTCATAAAATATGGGCCGCTGGAATTGGCAACTGTTCGTTTAGAAACAAAATTTGGAGATACGGCTGTTGCAGTAAATCCAAAAGATAAAAGATACCAAAAATATATCGGCAAAGAAATAGAAATTGAAACTTTGCTGGGAAAAAACAAAATAAAAGTTATTGCCGATGAAGCGGTTGACCCAGAGTTTGGGACCGGCGTTGTAAAAGTTACTCCTTGCCACGATCCGGTCGATTTTGAAATCTGGCAAAGGCATTTAAATGAAATTCCGGAGCCCAAACAAGTTATTGATAAATATGGAAAGTTAAACGAATTAGCTGGCCAGTATCAGGGAATGAAAGTTAAAGAAGCCAGAGAAAAAATTGCAAAAGATATGGCGGAAAAAGGACTTTTGGATACTGCAAAAACCGATCACAATTATAAACATAATGTTGCTTTGTGCTACAAATGCGGAAATATTATTGAGCCGATGATTTTGGACAACCAATGGTTTGTGAAAATGACCGCAAAGCCGGGGCACCCGCTTGCGGGTCGAGGAAAACTTTCTTTGAGGGATTCTGCTATAAAAGCTGTGAAAGATAAAAAAATTATTTTTATTCCAAAACGGCTGGAAAAAGTATTCTTTCACTGGATGAAAAATTTACGCGACTGGAATATTTCCCGCCAAATTATTTGGGGAATTCCGATTCCCGGAGACGAATCTCATCAAGTTTTTGACACCTGGTTTTCTTCCGGGCAATGGCCCTTCGCTACGCTCAGGGCAGGCCGTAAAGATGATTTTAAAAACTTCTACCCGACAGACGTGATGGAAACCGGCTGGGATATTTTGTTTTTTTGGGTTGCCAGAATGGTTATGCTTGGCATTTACACAACAGGAGAAGTCCCGTTTAAATATGTTTATTTGCATGGATTGGTAAGAGATAAAGAAAGGCAAAAAATGTCCAAGTCCAAGGGAAATGTCATTGATCCTTTGGGAGTTGTTGATTTATACGGGGCCGATGCTTTAAGGATGGCTTTGGTTGTGGGAAATACTCCGGGAAATGATCCTGTAATTTATGAAGAAAAAATAAAGGGCTACAGAAATTTTACAACAAAAATTTGGAATGCCGCTCGGTTTGTTTTGATGAATTTGAACGATTACAAGCCGCGCGAAAAAATTAAATTAACTCCAAAAGACAAAAAAATATTAAACGACTTTAGAAAAGTTGCCAAAGAAATTACCAGGGAGATGGACGAGTTTAGATTTTATGTCACCTCTGAAAAAATTTACCATTATTTTTGGCACACGTTCTGCGATAAAATTATTGAAGACAGCAAAACAAAATTATCCTCAAAAAAAACCAGGAAGTCCGCGCAATTTATGCTTTTGGAAATACTTTTGGGTTCTTTAAAACTTTTGCATCCGTTTATGCCGTTTATAACAGAAGAAATTTATCAGCAAATGCCGCTGAAAAGCAAAAAAGAGTGTATAATGATAGAAGATTGGCCGAAGTAAAATAAAAAATGGACTACACTATAATTGTCTACATAATTTTTGGAATATTGCCTTCTTTAACATGGCTTTCTTATTATCTTAGAAAAGATGCGCATCCTGAGCCCAAAAAAATGATTTTGAAAATATTTCTTTGGGGCGCCCTGATAACTTTACCGGTATTTTTCATACAAATTGGCTTTACATATTTATTGGGCAAAGTTAATATAAATCCTTTTACAAAAGAATTAATATACTGGTTTTTAATAATAGCTATTTCAGAAGAATTCTTTAAATATCTGGTAATCAGAACGAAGGTTGTTAACAGCCCGAATTTAGACGAGCCGTTGGACATAATGCTTTATATGGTAATTGCCGCTTTGGGATTTGCCGCTTTAGAAAACATTCTCTATTTGTTCGCGCCAATCGGGCAGATGTCTTTCAGCCAATTAATAGGCAGAACTTTGCTCGTGACTTTTGTAAGATTTATAGGCGCAACTTTCCTGCATACCTTATGCTCGGCAGTTGTCGGCTATTCATTGGCTATTTCTTTTTGCGAGGTAAAAAGAAAATATGAAACGCTTGCTTTAGGCATAATAACGGCTGTGCTCTTGCATGGACTCTATGATTTTTCTATAATGGAATTAAACGGGTACGCAAAAATTGCCATTCCCGTAGTTGTTATATTAACTCTTGCTTTTCTTGTTTTCGCAGGGTTTGAAAAGCTCAAAAAAATGAAAAGCATATGTAAGATAAATTAAAAAATAAAAAAATATGGTAAAAAAAATAAAAGCAGAGGACCCAAAGGGTACCCCAGAAGAAAAAAAAGAAGCGGCGCCAACTAAGGAAATTTTTGACTCGGAAGGTGAACTTGTAGTAGACGTTTTTGAAACAGATTCAGATTTTGTGGTTTTGGCTGCAATTGCAGGCGTGCAAATAAAAGACATTGATATCTCTTTAGAAAAAGATATGATGGTTATAAAAGGAAACAGGAGCGACCCGCATGAAATTCCTGACAAAAAATATTTTTACCAGGAATGCTATTGGGGCCCGTTTTCCAGAAAAATCATTTTACCTGAAAATATTGATATAGACAAAGCCGATGCGCAAATGGATAAAGGCGTCCTGACAATTAAAATTCCAAAAAATGAAACCAAGACAAAAATCGGAGTAAAAGTTTCTTGATCAACATAAAACAAAAAGCCGCTTTAAAGCGGCTTTTTGTTTTATGTGCTCCCGACAGGACTCGAACCTGTAACCCTTGCGGGACTACGTCCTAAGCGTAGCGCGTGTTCCAATTTCGCCACGGGAGCAATAATATATTGAATTATATCTGTAGATTAAAAAAGAGTCAAACTATTGACAAGGTTAATATTATATGCTATAGTTAAAACAGAACAAAAAGCTCCTTGAAAACAAGTTGAAACGGGAATCCAGATGCATTGTAGCGTCAGGACAACTCTGTTTTTAAGGAGCTTGGAGGATTTAAGAGATGCGACGTTTTTTTAGAATTCTGTTGATTGTGGGCTTCGTGGTCTTCGCGCTTTTCATGCTTTTCGACTGCTCTGGGAACAATACTTCCAAGAGCAAAGCGCCAGATGTAAAAGCACCGGCTCCGGCTGCGGCGAATACTGCCGCTCCGGCTACTGGGGCGCCAACACCAGACGCACCGGCGCCAACGCCACCAGCAACAGCAATGGCTGCTAAAGCCAGCAACGTAAGCAGTGTTGAGATGAGTTACGAAACCGGAACCGCGGCGGACTTGAAAAAAGCCAAGGAGGCGCTATTGGAACTGCAAAAGGCAGGAGCAACGTCAGCCAAGGTTGTCGTCAACCACCCGGCACGAAAGTCCATGTCATCGGTGCGCGACAGAACGCCACTTGAAATCGAGAGCTCCATTAGAGAGCTCAAAGGAAAGATTTTGAACATGGAAGGATTCGTGAGAGTGGCTCGACTGAAGGCCAGCAAGGATTGCGGCCATCCGACGAGCAACGTTGTCCACCAGAACAGCTTGGCTCAGATGGAGCAAAAGTTAGAGGGCATGTACGCCGACCTTGCCAAGCTGGAGGCGATGAGATGACGAGGATGAGATGACGAACAGGTTTTCTCGCGAAGAAGCGAGACGGCAAAATAAAGCGTTCTAAATTGTCTTTGTACAGACCTGAACGCTTTTTCTTTTACAAAAAATGGCGCCAAAAAATATGGCGCCATTAAAAAAACTTGCTTGACCCGTTAATATTCTAAATCCCTATGGTTTTATTGATACTGGTATAATTAAAACTGCAAAGTTGATCGTTGCCGCTTAAGCTAAATTCAGTGTTTAAAACTCCGGCTATAACAGTAGACAATATAACCACCAGCGTTCCAATAACGCAGGCGACCAGGGCCTTTTTGGCAGTATTCAATCTTTCTCCGCCTCCTGCCGTCAAATAAAGAATACCTGTTATAATCCAGCCAATAATCACGACTGTTCCGCCCACTTCTTCCATATCTGTCTGAAAAGTTGTCAGATAACTGCACAAAGTTTGCGCCTGAGCTATTATCGGGCAAAGGGCAACACCTAATAAAATTAAAAGTAATATTTTTTTATTCACCTTCACTTAACAAGCTTATATTTTAAAATTTTATAAAAACTTCGCTTGTTATTTTTATTTTATTTTTATTTTAAAATCAATTTAAGTAATTGGAATGTTAAAAGCATGGCTGACCATATAGACAGCTGAATTCGCTACAAGAACCAAGACCGTTCCTGCCACTGCTGCAAATAAGGCCTTTTTAGCTGAATTAAGTTTTTCTGGAGCTCCCTGCGCAAGTAAAAATAAAATACCAGTCACAACCCAAAGAATTACCACCACGCCGTCTGCAATATAAAATGCTGTGGTTACGGCGCCCTGAACCATGTTCTGTATAAAATCCGCCGCAGACGCCAATCCTGGCAATACCAAGACAACCAATAAAATTAAAAGTAATATTTTTTTATTCATATTTATGATTGAAATATATCTTCTAAAATCTAAAATTTAGATTATAAAATCCCTTGTATTATATTAAGTATCGAGTAAGCAATAATGCCAACAATCACGCCGACTACTCCCCAGAAAAAAGCCGACCTTGCGGTTTTTAGCTTT
>JBEKVX010000025.1:0-12277 GCA_049513595.1 Candidatus Staskawiczbacteria bacterium
TTACAACAATAACTGCTCCAACAAAAAATTCCGGCTTGCAACAGAATAGCCCAATCACCGGAAGTTCAAATTTTGGAAGTAATCCGGCAACAGAAGAAGATAATCCCCAAACAAATAAATAATATAACGAATACATAATTAAAATGTCTTTTCATAATTTTATTAAATAATCGCTAGAAACGAAAAGCTCCTAGCCAGCGATAATCTTGCGACTACCCTATAACCTTTCGGCTATAGACCAACGACGGTACTCTGACTAGGAGCTTTCTGCCGTCGTTGGTTTTTATGGTGCCATGCTCCGTTAAAAACGGAGTTTAGGCGGACATATTTAATTGTTGCCTTCATGTTAGCTTAAAAGCATAAAAAAGTGAAGTCTTGAGTTAAGTCTTGATAGAAATTACAAATCGATTAGAATTAAACAAAATGCGATAAGACAAAATTAAAATGGGGATTAAAATGAAATATAAATATGCAAGAAGAGCAGTTTAAAAAATTTGATGAATTTTCAGTAAATGAGGCTGGGATTAACTTGCCTCCAAATTCAACGAAAAAACAAAAAACTGAAATTTACAGCAAGGAATTTCCTGTTTTTGTAATCAAAAAACTTTCTCAATTTATAACAGAGTTAGAAAACAAAAAAGACCGGCTAAATAAGTTATTTTCAGAAAAAGAATATAAGAGAAAGGGAAGGGAGGAACAAAAAAAGTTAGTAAAAAATGTACTGGAATTACTCTCATTCAATGAAGAATCTTTTAACTCTTCCATGAGGGCGATGCATACAGAGTCAAATTTGACACCTCATTACAAGCACCACCAAGTCCTGATAGACCTAGATAATGAGTTAAACACTGACAAATTGCAATGGGACAAAAAGAAATACTATTTTAAAACCGAAAAAGAAAGGTGGGCGAAACATGGGGCCACTTACCCCTCCAGGGTTATATCAGAAAACAGCCCAGAACCTGTTGGCATTTATATAAAAAGGGTTGACGGCAAATTCAAAAGATATTCTCTCCCAGAGTTTTATAAAACACGCGTTGGAAGTATTTCTAGAGCGACAATAAATAGTAAAGATTTATTAGATAACATCCTAGTGCTTTACACAATAAAAAGGGCTCAAAGAGGCGATGAGCAGGCATTTGATATAATTTATGGCCAATACATCAAATCCGTTGAAAAAGCAGCTAAATATTTTGTTTACAAAAGATTAAATAAAATGGGGTTGGAAGCGGATGAATCTGGATCTCTGGGTGACAAAAACATAGAAGTTGTGGCAGGAGAAATTTTAAAAACTTTAATTAGAGGGGATCATCCCTTGAGGGCAATGGAAATGATAAATAAAAAAGCAGATGTCTATATAGCGGCAAATAGAAAACTGGGAGTTGAATTAATAAAATTTTCAGAAAAAAAATTACCGAAAATATATGACAAATGCATTATTTTTGCCGAAAAACAAATAAAAAATCTTAAAAAGCGTGCGGCAAATTTAAACTGGGAGCTGAAAAAAGGTTCAGCCAAGGGTCAAAAAGAAAAAATAAAGATTGCATTAGTAAATTATTCTTACAAAACTTATAAAGAATTCTATCAGAAAACTGGTCTGTTTTTTCGCACATCTACTGATACTGCTCAATGGATATTAGCTACACCCAAATTTAATAATTTTCTTTTTGTGCCAGATAAAAGAACTAATTTTACTGTTTGGTTATTTGGTTCCTCAAAAGTCAGAGGGGCATTTTTCCAAAGACTTCATGATTGGTATAAGGGAAATGAAATTACCCATACGGAAAAAGGAATACTACTTATAAGGCCTGAACACTTGAAGGGCGCACGGGGTAAAGATGATTTTGAAACAAAATCAGATAGGTCAACATATAAAGATTGGCGGCTGGAAGAGGGGGCTGATAAGGATAAAATTAACGATGACGACTACGAGGATGACAATGATAACTATTAATTAGCCCAACAGACGCGCTTTTAGGCATTCCGGGAAAGGTATATTTCCCAATATAGTCGGGTTTTCGCCCGGCTTTTTTCGTTTTCCATACATTAGGGTGCCAATGAAAAAATATGGAAGATGAAAAAAAATTAAAATTTAACATATCGGATTTAAATTTTTCCGCATTTCTTCTGACAAAAGGGTCAGAATTGTTAGGTATTAGCCACGCGGATTACTCCAAAAGATGTGATTTTATTTTTAAAGAGACGCCTCGACAGGAGAAAAAACTTCGCGAGGCTTTTTATTTTGCCAAAGAAAACGCGCCCGAGGCACTGGTCGACGCAAGAAAACTCGTTGCAAACATAAAATCCCTGAAAGATAAAGTTTATCAATACAGAAATGGAAATGACGCGCTTTAACCAAGCCACAACTTTTGCATGGACAGATCAAAACAAAAAAACGACTTACGGGTAAAAGGAATAAGTTTTTCTAAAATACCGATAGAAGAACGAAAAAAAATTTTGTTTAAAGTCTTTGACCTGCTATTAGGCGAAGAAAACCAAAAAAATGAACCTCCAAATGATTATAAAAACCAACAATCCAACAATAAATAAGAAAGCCCTACTCAATGTTAAGGATATTGAGAACGAACTGAAGATGACCCACGAACAATCCCGGGAAAAAAGTTTAAACGCAAATCTTGAGGCAGAATATTCTAAAAGGGCAGAAGAAGAGCACAAAAAATTATTTCCAAGATTAACGGATCGGCAATGGCTCGAAATTTTTCCAGAAGCAGAAGGATACCTGATTTCCAAATTGGCTAAACTACAAACAGAACAGAAAAAACTGAAAGTGGAAATAAGAAAGAATTTATTAAAAATTTACAAAGCAGTCAAAGATGAATTTGCCATCTGGTTTAACGAAAAGATTGTGGAAATCTGGCAAGGTGAGAGATTAAATCAGGCGGGCAAAGAGATAAGAAAAATAAAGTGGATGTTAAGCCCGGAGGAAAGCTCAGACAAAACAAATAAAATTACAGATTACATGATTCAGCGAGCAAAAAATTATCCATTTGAACAGCTTATTAAATTTAATCAAGCGAAAAAAGCACTTTGCGTTTTTCACTCAGAAAAAAGGCCGAGTATGTCACTTAATCTTAAAACTAACCGAATCAAATGCTTTGCATGCGGAATAAATTTTGACCCAATAGGCTATGTTATGGAAATGCAAAACATTTCTTTTGTAAATGCAGTTAAATATTTAAACAATTAATTATAAAAATTTATCTTTGACTCAGGCCCGGGCGAAATACACGTAGTGGTGGACGCCTGGGTCGTAGCCAGAGATTCTACCACTATGACAGACGAATTCGAAGAGCTAAAAAAAGAAGTTTCCGAAGAGGCATTGAGTAAAGAATTAGCCAAAGCCAAAATTGAAAAGAAAAAGACAGAGCTACTTATAGATCTTGCTCATGAAAACGACGCCGAGTTGTTCTACGACCAGTACAAAGATGCATTCATTCTGTTAAATATCAATGGACAAAACAAAATATTAAAAGTAAGAAGCGGAGAATTTAAAAAGTGGTTAGCCCATCAATTTTGGAAAAATCGCGGTGAAGCTGCTTCAAATGATGTTTTGGGAAACGCTATCAATACGCTTGAAGGAGAAGCTCTTTATGGCCAAGAAAGTAAAATGCACAGACTATCCATACGCATAACGGAGCACGAGAACCGCATTTGGTTTGACTTGGGAAATGCTAAAGCTGTCTGCATTGATAAAACAGGTTGGAAAATTATTGAAAACCCACCCATACTCTTCAGGCAGCTCAACCACCAGGAAAATCAAGTTGAGCCAAAGAAGAGTGGCAATATATTGCAAGTACTGGAATTTCTGAATTTAAAACCAAGCGAAAACCCTGAAAAAATATCGGAACAGCAACTGTTATTTATAGTATCTCTGGTTTCCAAATTTATACCTGGCTTCCCCCACCCAATAGATGTTTTTCATGGAGCCCAGGGGTCAGGCAAAACAACTGCCTCAAAAATTGTTAAAGAATTGGCAGATCCATCAATTATTAAAAGTTTGGCTCTAAGTAAAGACCTTAGAGAGTTTGTCCAGACGTGTAGCCACCACTGGTTTATCGCGTTAGATAATATCAATTCATTATCCAACGAGCTATCAGACGCTCTTTGCCGGGTTATAACCGGCTCAGGATTTAGCAAGCGAGAATTGTTTTCTGACGACAGTGACATCATTTACAATTTTATGCACTGCATTGCCATAAATGGAATAAACCTTGCGCCCCAAAAGGCAGACTTGCTAGATAGGTGTTTGATCCTGGAGCTGGAAAGGATTAAAAAATTTAGAGACGAAAAAAAGTTTTGGGGGAAGTTTAAGGAAACAAAGGCTGAGTTGTTGGGAGCCATATTTGACATTGTTGTTAAAGCTCTTGGCCACATTGACAGCGCACCCAACTGCGAATTTATGCGCTTGCAAGATTTTGGACAATGGGGATGCGCGATATCTTTGGCATTGGGTTATTCTGCCGAGGACTTTCTTACGGCTTTCAAAAATAATGTTGCCCTTCAAAACAGGGAAGCATTAGACTCATCTTCAGTTGCTCAGGCAATTATACTTTTTATGGAAAACCGGGACGAATGGAGAGGAACATCGGATCAGCTACTGGTTGAGCTAAATCGTGTTGCCAACCAAATAGCAAGCGACGCTGCAATAGACACCAGATCAAAATACTGGCCGAAAAATCACCACTGGCTTTGGAGAAAAGCGGAAGAGGTTGTTACAAATTTAGAGGTTTATGGAATTAGAATGTGGAGAGAAAGGACAAGTAAAGAAAGGCTAATTTGTATAGAAAAAACTGTTCCAACCCCAGAGAAAGATAAAAATGCTGTCAGTGCTGTCATTCCGAAGAATACAGAAAATAAAGCTGAAGATGGCGAGATAGATGTTTCAAAGATGTTTTAATGATGTCATTTTGCTGTCATTTGTGATGTCACAAATGAAGGGCTAGTTATGACGGGAATGACCATATGACCGCAATGACAACACCGCTGTACTGCCCACGGAAGCCAGCCAATTTGCCTTATTTCTCGGCTAATTTATAGGTTTTAAAAACAACGCGCATGGAAGAACACAACCCTCATAAAAAATACATCAAACAGCAATACTGCAATTTTTGCGGACAAAGGCATGTTGCCATTATACCAACCAAAAAGAATTTAGATGGTGCGGAGGCATTTGCCAGAGAGTGTATTTTGCAGGGACAAGCCCCCATCACACTAACTGATGAAACGGAAGTTCTAATTTGCCGAAACGTCAGTTGCAAATTATTCCAAAATTTTAAAACTGACAGATGGTGGAAATATAAAAACATTGATTAAACAATATTAAAAGGTCGGAAAATAGTTAGAAATTAGAAACAAAATTTATGTCACAAGAATCACACAAAATTACAATTTGCGGGAAGTGCAAATTAGACACCTGCGGCAAATGTGAAATTAAAGTTTTTGGAAAATGCGATACGGTCGGATGCAAAAATAAGGGCAACCTGGTTGTAATCGAAAACGGCGTGATTGACAGCGTGGAGGATTATACTGCTGTATGCAAAAAATGCGAAGAAGAATTAAAGAAAGCGATACAATCCACGGAAAACAAAAAAGACTTGCTCAGAGTAAAATCGTGCAAAAATCTAAAAACCGAAAGCATATAAACCTAATTTAAAAATATTCAAATGGTGAAATTAAAAAACGTAAAAGACAATACCCAAAGAGAGGTGTTTGTCTTTCAAGAAAAGAATTCAGATATAGTACACTGCCATGACTGCGTCGAAAAAATGATACCAGGCTGGGACGAGTGGCTAATAAAGTTTGCTGATTATAGGACAGTTTATAAATGCTATACCTGCGGATTGGAATTTACGGGGATAAAAGATATCGCCAAAAGAATAAAAGCCAGTCTAAAAAATAATTAACAAATAAAAAAATGCAGGAAATTAAATATATAGCAGTTAAAAAATTAAAAGTCCATCCAAATAATCCACGGCTAATTGAAGACGCGCAGTTTAAAATTTTATGCGAATCGGTAAAGAACAACTCTGACTACTTTGAAGCAAGGCCAATACTCTGCAATAAAAACATGGAAATATTTGCTGGGAACCAAAGGTATCTGGCTGCCCTAAAAATAGGACTGAAGGAAGTGCCGTGTTGCGTAATGGATATTTCTCCGGAAAGACAGAAGGAGCTGATGTTGCGAGACAACATACAGAACGGTCAGTGGGATATAAGCGAATTAGCAAATTGGGATGAAAATCTCTTATCAATGGTCGGCGTTGAAAGCGATATTTTGGACAAAATCTTTCAAGAAGAATCAGACGAAGATGATTTTAATGCAGATGACGAATATGAAAAAGTTAAAGAAACAAAAATAAAATCTGGCGACCTGTTTCTCTTGGGTGGCGAAGTCGTCTGCCCGAAATGCGGTAAAATTCATAAGCTATAATTTTTATGGAATTAAATTGCGAGTGCGGAAATAAAATCGAATATAAAGCCGGCGACATTAAAAATGCTCACCGCTTGATGTGCGGAAGCAGCGAGGCTCCGAAAGATCTTGCAAGGTTGATGGACGGTAGAATTGTTAAATTAATTTTTACGTCAGCACCTTATAATTTGAATGGCGGATTATATGAAAATTACAAAGATAATTTAAAAAGCCAAGAATACATAGATTTTAATTTAAAAGTTATTGATAACGTTAAAAAGTATTTAAAGGGGTTTCTTTTTTGGAACTTGTCATATAATCGCAATTCACGCTGGCAATTTTTAGAAATCTTTTACAGGATTTTAAAAGAAAGCAAGTTGGAATTTTTAGAATTAATTTTATGGGATAAATTGCATGGAATGCCCATAACATCCCGTGGCTTGTTAACGCGGGAATTTGAGCAAATTTTAGTTATGGGAGATTCAGAAAGCGTGAAAGAAGACCTCGAGTTATTCTTTCTTGGAAAGAATGACCGCGGAGCATTTTTTAACAAAAAAAACCAAAAGGGAATTTCTAATCTTTGGAAAATCGGAACCAATAAATCACAGCAAAAAAATCTTCTTGCGTGCTTCCCCATAAAATTAGCTGAAAAAGGAATACTACTAATGACGGCTCGCGGAGATGCGGTGCTTGATTGCTTTAGTGGAAGTTTTTCAACCGGCATAGCATGCGAGCAAACTTTTAGGGTTTGCTACGGCATGGACTTGGACCCAAAAGCAATAGAAATTTCTCTGGCAAGATTTACAAAATTAACAAACAGAAAAATAACAAAATATGAAGACAACTTGTAATTGCGGACATACATTTGAATACACTGCAGATAAAATTGAGAATGCTCATCGTGTTTTAGCCGGAGGCGACAGCACCAAAACAGAAGATATAAAAAAACTGATGAACGGCAAACTCGCTGACCTGGCAATTTTTGACCCTCCTTTTAATGTAAATTATGAAGGAACTAAATTCGAAAAAATATTAAATGACAACATGGCGGAGGAAAAGTTTATTGAATTTTCAATGGATTTTATTGCAAGAATGAAAGAGTCGTTGAAAACCGGCGGAGCATTTTACATCTGTTCGGGATACAGTAGTTATGTTCCATTTTTGTATGCCATAATGGCCAACGGGTTGGAATTCTCAACTCCCATAATTTGGGTTAAGAATAACACTTCGTTGGGCTGGGGCGACTACAGGCATAAAAATGAAATGATACTGAAAGGAAAAAACAAAGGCAAGAAGGCTGTGCCAATACTTTACGGCTGGAATGGCGGAAAGCACTACTTCCCGGACACAAGATTTGAAGCTGATGTTTGGGAAATAAAGAGAAGAGCGGGAAACACCATGTCTCACCCGAACCAAAAACCTTTGGAATTAGTGAGTCGTGCTATTAAAAACAGCTCAAAGAGAGGTCAGGTGGTGCTCGATTTGTTTGCTGGGAGTTTTTCCGTTTTAATATCGGCAGAGCGTGAGGGTCGCATAGCATATTCAAACGAGCTAGATTTAAAGTATGTTTCCGTTGGGCTGGACAGGTGGTCTGCTTTTACAAAAAAAGACCCTCTGCGTTTAAGTGATAACAAGACGTGGAGCGAAATAAAACAGGAAGCTTAGGCACCCCAAGCGACACCAGTGCAATTTTTTGGGGCTCCCAAGCAATCCAAGTAAAAAGGTCGAGGATTACATAGTAATCAAGATAAATCAAAGGATTATGAAAGAATTCACAAAAGAGTTATTATCTAAAAATTTTAAAGGGGCAGAGACGAAGATTGATATAGCCGAGGATAACGCCAAAGATGCGGAGTTATACCTAAGAATGCCGCAAAAGCTATACTTGGAAATAAACAGGGAGTTTCCTTACAGTAGACTTTATTTTACTCTTGAGAGGTTTAGCGGCCCAACAGACTGTTTTTTGGCCGGCTTTCTTTGCGGCTGGGCAGAAAGAAGCAAGGGAATAAAATAACAGATGAGAATTTTAAATCTTTATGCTGGGATCGGTGGCAACAGAAAGCTATGGGGAAATGACCATGAGATTACAGCAGTTGAAAATGTTCCAGAAATTGCCGAGGTATATAAGAAGTTTTTTCCAAAAGATACGGTGATTGTAGACGACGCACACGATTATTTAATAAAACACTTTCAAGAATATGATTTTATCTGGTCTTCTCCGCCCTGCCCAACACATTCAGTTTGCAATAATTTTCTTAAAGGACAAGGGATATTCAGATATCCTGATATGAGACTGTGGCAGGAGATAATATTTCTAAAACATTTTTTCAAGGGTAAGTATGTGGTTGAGAATGTAAAAAGTTATTATAGGCCGGTTATAGAACCGCAGACAGTCGGCAGGCATTACGTCTGGGCGAACTTCAAAATACCCGACAAAAAAATTGATTATGTGCAAATTGGGACAATGAACAGATCGGCTTCAAAGTCTGCACAAAGAAAAGCAATAATTCGGGAGGCGCAAATACCAGAACTGATAGATTTGCACGGGTTAGATTTAATGGGAGTGAAGCTGAAAAACAAACGGCAAATATTAAGAAACTGCGTTTTACCTGAATTGGGATTACACATTTTTAATCAAGTAAAATAACAAATATATGGCAGAAGAAACCCAAAACAACCCAAAAAAAGACGAAACATTCGAAGGACTACGGCATCCAGCAGAATTTGAGAAGTTTGTGGAGTGGGTATCGCTCCCAGAAATGTTTAGAGAACCAAAAACGCAGGGCGAATTAGCCGTTAAGTTTGGGTTGGGCGAAGATACGCTCTCTAACTGGAAAAAACGAGCTGGTTTTTGGGATTTAGTAAAAGAAAAAAGGAGGCACTGGGGCAAAGAAAGGACGCCAAATGTAATCGCAGGACTTTATAGAAAGGCAGTTCAGGGTGGCAACGCGGCAGAGGCAAAACTTTGGCTCCAATACTTCGAGGATTGGACTGAGAGAAAAGAAGTTGATTTGGGAGGAAAAATAAACATAGCAAACATATTAAATAATCTAGAAACAGATGATAGACACGAGACTGCTCCAAAAATCATGGAGGATGAGCCACCTCTACAAGATAAAGAACAAAAATAAGGAGCTGATTCGCTTTAACCCTAACAAGGCGCAACGGGATTTTGACAACAAAAAATGGAACCGCAATATTATTCTAAAATCAAGACAGCTTGGTTTTACTACTTTTGAAACGATAGACGGCTTAGACGATGCTCTTTTTACTCCCAACCATGACGGACTATTTATAGCCCAAGATTTGCAAACTGCCCAAGATATTTTTAACAACAAAGTTGAACTTGCATGGGAAAACTTCCCGCTGGAGTTAAAGCCTTTGTGGCAGGTAGATAAAAATTCTGTAAGAAAATTAAAGTTTGCGTTTGGAGATGGG
This sequence comes from Candidatus Staskawiczbacteria bacterium, assembly GCA_049513595.1. Classification (GTDB taxonomy): domain Bacteria; phylum Patescibacteriota; class Minisyncoccia; order Minisyncoccales; family Staskawiczbacteraceae; genus XYD1-FULL-39-28. The sequence continues at coordinate 9,869 of JBEKVX010000025.1, forward strand.
AGTTATAGTTCTTTGACCGTTGACTCTACTGGTCGCTCTGGAACCTATCACAGACTGCATATTACTGAATTCGCAAAAGTTGAAAAAGATTTTCCACAAAAGGCAAGAGAAATTTTAGAAGGTTCAATTCCAGCGATTCCAACAAACGGAAGAATAGACATTGAGTCAACAGCTGACGGCAGCGACGGCAAGTTCTACAATATGTTCTGGGAGGCGTGGGAGAGAGGAGAACCAAAACTCCCAACAGAGTACAAGGCCCACTTTTACAGTTGGCTGTGGGATGAAGAGATAGATGACATAAAACCAGTGCAAGAACTGCCTATTGAGTTTAGGGAATACCAAAAGTTAAATAACCTGACCGATAAGCAAATCACCTACTATTATTTCAAATGGCTGGCTTTGAACAAAGACTGGAGTGCGTTGAGAAAAGAATTTCCGACAACTCCCCATGAAGCGTTTCTGTCCAGTGGAAACAAATTGTTTGATAATTTAAAGCTGGCTGAATTTAAAACAAGAGAAGGAAGGAGAGAGAATGATTGGGTCTTCTATGATGAGTATATTCCAAAACACAGATACGCTATAGGAGCAGACGTTGCCGAAGGAGTTGGGCAGGATAGTTCAACAGCAATCATTTGGGATTTTACTAATGCAAAGCCAGTGGTGGTTGCAAGGTACGCAAGCAATAAAATAGCACCGGATATATTTGCTTTTGAATTGAGGCGTGGAGGAGAAAAGTTTGGAACCTGTCTAATAGCAGTTGAAAGAAATAATCACGGACATGCAACAATTGCCAAACTCAAAGAAATCTATCCTGTGGGTGAAATCTATAGAGATGAAAAAGATAGACTGGGTTGGGAGACTAATTTAGTTTCAAAGCCGAAGATGATGTACGATTTAAGCACGGCGGTTAATGACAATTTGATAGACATCCCGGATAACGCTTTGATTTCTGAAATGAGACGTTATGATAAAGAAAATTTAAACACGCAGAGGTTTGATGAAGAAGCAACCCAGCATTATGATATTCTGATGGCGGCGGCAATCGGCTTTCAAATGAAAAATGAAGACAGCAAGTTCTCGTTTTCATTTGGCGATAAAGTATTTGATGCGGATAATGCGGATAAGTATAAAAAGACTGCTAACTTGCAATCAAAAGGAGTAGTAAGCACTCCAATGACAGATTTACTTCCGTGGAAGAACGAAGAAGAAAGGTTGCGTTTAGAAAAAGAAGAAGTTCTTCGTCAAGCAAAGGAATCAGAGCGAAGAGATAGGCCATATTGGTTTTCGTAGAACTTTGGAAAATCTGCTTGACTTATATGCAGGACAGCGTCATCTTTGTCAGTTAAGGGTGGGCAGACACCCAACATAACATTAACAGCCATGCTCCCAAAAAATAAGGATGTGGCTAAAAAACAATGATGGCAAAAGACAAGTTCCTTGCGTATCTGGCAGTCCGCGACAGCGGAGTCACAAATATGTTCGACACAAGAGCCGTGGTCAAATACGCAAAAAAGTTTTCTGGCGTAACACTGGACAGAAAAGACTGCCTGGAAATAATGGCAAATTTTGCGAAACTGAAATATGAATATTCAAAAGAATAATATGACAAAGAAAGAATTAAAAAGAGAGTTGGAAAACATTGGAACCCGTGCTAATACATTATTTAAAAAAGACGGTGTAATAGCTCCCGTGCTACTTGTATATCATATTCTTGCTAATGAGAATGGGAATGAAAAATCATCCTGCGCCGTATGCCCTGTAAGAGATATAAAACAGCGGAGAGAAATTTTGTTCCTAATTGGCAGACTTTTTCTTAAAGAAAAAAGGTTTAAAAAAGTTAATGCAATTGCTTTTATCTCCGAGGCTTGGGTTTCTGTCTACAAATCCAATGAAGATGCAAAAAAGAATGGAAACATTTTACCAAGCCAGGACCCCAATAGAAGAGAGGTTGTAAATATCATCGGCATGACAGACAAAAGGGATTTTGCGATGACATCCTTTGAAATCAAATGCAGGGGCGACAAAGAAAAAAGGACGCTAAAAATATCCGAAGATATGAATAAAATGGAAAAACTAATCATAACCTGCGCCGTAACTGGCAGCGGCACTTTACCTTCGCAAACCCCCTACTTACCATTAACCCCTGAGCAAATTGCCGATGAGGCCGTCAGGGCGGCTGAAGCCGGAGCAGCCTGTGTGCACATTCATGCCCGTGACCCGAAGGATGGGAGGCCATCGGCGGCACTAGAGAATTATCGAAAAATCATCACCAGTATTAAGGCGCGGAGCAACGTCGTCATCGGCATAACCACCGGGGGTGCCGCTGGCTTCAGCCGGGAGGAACGCATCAGGGTAGTACGTGAATTTAAGCCTGAACTGGCCTCATGCAACATGGGTTCCGTGAGTATT
>JBEKVX010000026.1:0-12156 GCA_049513595.1 Candidatus Staskawiczbacteria bacterium
GAAGGAATTCTTGTCTCGTCGCTGGCAAGAGAAATCAAAAAGCGTCTGGCTATTCTAAAAAGAGGAATCCTAAGGATATTTAGGAGCCTGCGCCAAGGCGGAGCAAATGATGGATACAGGATGTATTTTTACAGGCTTATGCGCAAATTTTTGCCAGCTTTTTTTAAGGCTTGGCGACTCGACATTTGACGCACATGGGACCTTTGGGCCCCTTTTTTTGTTGACACGCGTTCGGATACTCCTGTAATATAGAAATCAACGCATTTCCCGACGTTCGTTGGGACGTTACGGGTTGCAAAACAACCCATTGGACAGGTCTTTGACATTCGAAAACAAAGGAAGGGATTGAGCGACCTAATAGCCATGGATAAGTCGGCCTGGCAATGTCGGGTCCCCATGTACACCTTGGATAAATCGCCAAGGGGGAAGCTCAACGAGTTCTGGCGAACGATGTCACGGATCTCTGTGGAAGGTCGGCCTGCATTGTAGGTCCCCACGAGTTCTGTCCAAAAAACCGCAACCTTATGGCCTTTAGGGCCGGAAGGAGAGTTTGGCATGTCGAGCAGTAGTTGGAATTTTTCTGATGCTTTAGCAGAAGCGATTCGGGTCAAGAAGTGTCCGCTCATCGGCGGGCTGGACCCGCAGTTGCGGTTCATGCCGCCCTACATGGTCCGAGAGATCGTGTCGGCCTATGGCAAGTCGTTCGAGGCGGTCGGGCACTTGTTTTACTGGTTCAACCGCCAGGTTATCAACGTCCTCGCCGGCATCGTGCCGGCCGTGAAGCCCCAGCGCGCTTTCTACGAATGCTACGGCCCTGACGGCGACGAGGCCTTCTGTCGGACCGTGGCGTACGCCCACAAGATGGGCCTGCTGGTCATCGAAGACGGCAAGCGTAACGACGGCGGGGACACTGCCGACGCTTACGCTGACGGCCACATCGGCCAAGTTCCGTTTTTCGGCGACAGCGACCCTGCTGTTCTGACGCATGTCGAATCGCCGACGCGCGTGGAGACTGCCTGACGGTCACGCCGTACATCGGCGAGGACTGCGTCGGCAGATTCGTCAAGCGCGTCAGGGAGCTTGGCACGGGCATCTTCGTGGTCACCAAGACCAGCTTTAAGCCCAACTCATGCGTGGAGCAGATCGAGGATGTCACCGGAGTCAAACTCTGGGAAAAAGTGGCGCACATGGTCGGCGAGTGGGGCTCAGGCACCACTGGCGACTGCGGTCTCAGCAACGTTGGCGTTGTCATGGGCGCCACCTATCCCGACGACGCGCCCAAGATGCGTCAGATCCTGCCCAACGCCTGGTTTCTGATTCCGGGATTCGGCGCTCAAGGCGGCGGAGCCAAAGACGCTGTGGTCGGACTCCGGTCCGACGGCTTAGGCGGCGCCATCAACAACTCGCGCGGGCTGATTTACGCCTACATGGACACCAAGAAGGGCACGCTCTTGTGCGAAGATTCGCCAAGGTGCTTTGACATGGTGCGCCAGAAGGCGATCGGCGACCGCGACGCGTTGGTCACCGCCGCCCGTGAAGCCGGCAAGTGGCCGCACAACTAACCCTCAACAAACGAAAGGAGAAAAAAGGCCATGCTGACCATGGAAAAACTGATGGGAATCTGCTTGTCTCACGATGGTGGTCGGGTGAAAGACGCTCGCGGTTGGGATTTTGTCTTGCCGCCACCTGAGGATGTTCTGGAGTGGTTCAAGCTCTTCCGCGCCGGCTGGGTTTATCCCGATGATCCGGCGCATGCGCATGCCATCCTGCATTCAGGCAAACACAGCAATGGATTTTTCCTCTGCAAGAAGGTGCTGGCATACGGCAACTTGCGGGAAATCATCGCTGCTTGCATGATTGCAGAGCTGCGCAAGGCAGGTCTCGGCAAGGTCGACGGCGTGTTCGGTTCTCCGCAGTCCTCGATCTTGTTGTCGGGCGACATCGGCCGGCTCCTGGGCGTCAAGACCTACGTGCTGGAAAAGGATGCCAAGGACCCTGATGGCAAGCGCATGCTTTTCAAGCCCGACGATCCGGCTCCTGAAGGATCGGTGCTTCTGGGCATCGAAGAGCTGGTGACCACTTGGTCAAGTGGCGGCGCCTCCACCGAGGCAATCGTCGTCGGCAACCCGTATCCAGTCACCTTCGCTCCGCTTGTCGGAGTGCTTGTCCATCGACCGCCGAAGATTGTCCGTGCGTTGCCTGATGGTCGGACAATTGTGCCGTTCATCGAGTGTCAGGTTGACGCTTGGGATCCGGCACAGTGTCCGCTCTGCGCGGCCGGTTCGAAGGCGGTCTTGCCGAAATCCAACTGGGCCGAACTCGCGGCCTAAGTCGGTGCCGGGTTTCAAAACCTGGCGACAAAACAGTAGGGCTCATTGGCGCTTCGTGCGTCTCTGAGCCTCTTTTTTTTGCAAAGAGCTTGATTTTTTTTAACGGGAGGGTAAACTAAAATATAATGCCAAAAGCAAAGAAAAGGAAAGTCGTGAAAAAGGTAAGAAAAATAAAATCTAAAAAACTTGCGAAGCGCAGGAAAATTTTAGTTAAAAAAGCAAGGAACAAGAAGCAAAAATTTAAAAAAATTAAAAGAACAATAAAATTAAAGAAAAGAGTTAAAGCAAAATCGCGGAAAAGAATTGGGGCAAAGCAGAAATTTAAAACAAAAAAACTTGTAAAAAAAACAGCAAGACATCGCAAGGTTGTAAAATCAAAAAAGATTGCTGCCGCAAAACCAAAAAAACATATTATTAAAAGTCCTGTCGCAGAATTTCCGGCAGAATCATTGTTTAGGGCAAAAATTAAAGTAATTGGAATTGGTGGCGGAGGCGGGTCAATCGTTTCTGAAATTGGCAGGTCATTGGAAAAAGCGACTTTTGTTGTTGCTGACACAGACATCCGTGCCTTAAAAAAGAAATCAGGGATAAAATATTTGTGGTTTGGCGAAGAGCTAACTCACGGATTGGGAACCGGAGTTAACATTGATTTGGCAAAACAGGCAGCAGAATCAGCCAAAGAAAAAATAAGCGGAATTTTTAAAGACCAGGATATTATAATTTTTATTGCTTCTTTGGGCGGGGGATTGGGCTCGGGAGCAACCCAGGTTTTTGCAGAGGCAGCAAGGGAATTTGGCGGGATTACTTTTGGCATATTTACAATGCCGTTTAAATTCGAAGGAAAAAATAAATATCGCATAGCCCAGAACGCTTTAAGGTCTCTGCGCCAGACGCTGAATGTCTCTTTGGTAATTCCCAACGAAAAAATATTTAAAATAATTGATGCCAATACAGCAATAACAGACGCTTTTTCAATTGTAAATAAAAGTTTGATAGAATCCCTGGAAAGCTTGATTGATTTAATTTATAATCCGGGAATAATAAATATTGATTTTGCTGATTTACGCACAATTTTGAGGGGCATAGGAAACACAGCATTTTTAAATACCATAGAAGAGTCAGGCAAGAACAGGGTAGAAAAAATTTGCCAAAAAGTTCTTGTAAATCCTTTGCTGCAAAACAGCAGTTTTACCGCAGAAAAGATTTTATTTAATATCGCCGGTTCTGGAAATCTTTCAATGTTTGAGGTAGAAAAAATCAGCAGCCATATTGCCAACTTAAATCCAAAAGCAAAAATTATATTTGGAATTTCTAAGGATGCAAAACTAAAAAATAAAATAAAAACCACCATTTTAATGACCGGCGGAGCCATAAAAGATGACTTGCCGGTAAAAAAAGAAAAATCGGTTGAGATTATAGTTAAAGAGCCGGTTAAAGAAGTTATTGAAAAAAAAGTTGAAGTTTTAGAAAAAAAGCCGGAAACCAAAAACAAAATCAAAAAATTAAAAAAACCAAAAACAAAATCAAAAAAGCCGGTAAAAAAACCCTCTGGCGGTGGTAAAGAAAAACAACAAAAGCCAGTTTCTTTCATTCCTGTTTTTGAAGTTCCAGTTCCATCCGTACCCGTTGTAGAGCAAAATAGGTTAAATATTGTAGAAACTTCTGCGATGTCAAGCAAAAAAACAATAAGGAGAAGCGGATTGGAAATTAAGGAAGCAGAAGAGCTTGAAGAAAAAAAGCGTCTCGCCCAGGAAAAAGAATGGGAAATTCCAGCATTTTTAAGAAAAGTTAAATTCAAAAATTAAAATACTAACATGGACAAACCAATAGAAGTAAAAAAAGCAATTATTCCTGTTGCCGGACTCGGCACCAGATTTTTGCCGTTGTCAAAAGTTCTGTCAAAAGAATTTTTTCCTTTAGCCGATAAGCCGGCAATTCAATATATTGTGCAGGAAATTAAGGACTCCGGCATTGAAGAAATAATTTTTGTCATAAGCAAAAGCCAAAAAGCGATTTTAAATTATTTTAAAAAGGCGCCGGAATTGGAAAAAATATTGCAAAAAAGAAAAAAAGAAGAAATATTAAAAGAACTTCGCGCTTTTCAGGACGAATTTAGCGGAATTAAGATGACGTTTGCAGTTCAGGAAGAGCCAAAAGGCGACGGCCACGCAATTTTGCAGGCAGCAAAATATTTAAAAAATGAACCGGTGGCAAACTCGTTCGGGGACGATATTGTATATTCGCAGTCGCCCGCATTGCTTCAGTTAATAAAAATATTTAAAACATGCTCGGCTCCGGTTTTGGGATTGAAACGTGTTCCAAGAGAAAAAATCCCGGCATATGGCTCGGTGCAGGTTGAAAAAATTTCTAATAATCTTTATAAAATTAAAAAAATTATAGAAAAGCCCGAGCCATCAGAAATTATGTCGGATTTGGTTGTGATGGGCAGGCACATTTTAACTCCGGAGGTCTTTGATTATTTAAAAAAGGCAAAGCCAGGCAAAAAGGGAGAAATAATTTTAGCTGAGGTTTTGGCAAAAATGCTTGATGAAGGCAAGGCAATCTACGGATATGAATTGAGCGGGGAATGGCTTGAATGCGGAGATAAACTAAAATGGATAAAGTCGTTTTTCTATTTTTCATTAAAAGATCCAAGGTATAGAGAGGAATTAAAACAATATATAAAAACAATTAGATGATTTACGATTTAATTATTATAGGAGGAGGTCCGGCAGGTATTACAGCTGGCATTTATGCCGGAAGACAGCAGATGAAGACGCTTTTGATTACAAAAGAATTTGGCGGCCAAATGGCAAAAAAAGCCACAGAGGTCTGCAATTATCCGGGTTTTGAAAAAATTTCCGGGATGGAGTTGATAGACAAATTTGTTGCGCATCTAGAAAAACAGGAATCCGTTGAAATAAAATTCGCAGAAGTTGAAAAAATTGAAAAGGAAAACAACGTTTTTACAATTACAACCACGGAAAATAAAAAATTGGAAAGCAAAACCGTTATTGTCGCCACGGGAGCCGACCCCAGACAATTAGAGGCCGTCGGCGAAAAAGAATTTATCGGAAAAGGCGTCAGTTATTGCGTTACCTGTGACGGCCCGATTTTCAGAGACAAAACAATTGCAATAATCGGTGGAGGAAATGCAGGTATGGAAGCTGCTTTGTTTATGACAAATTACGCTACAAAAATTTATGTTTTGGAATTTGGAGCAGAAATAAAATGTGATCAGGAAAATAAAAAAGATTGTGCGACATCTGACAAAATAAAAATTATCACGAATGCCTCGGTAAAAGAAATCAAAGGAAGCGGAATGGTTGACTCTTTAATTTATCAGGATAATGTTTCTAAAGAAAATAAAGTTTTGGAAGTTCAGGGTGTCTTTATAGAAATTGGAAGTCAGCCGGCAACATCTTTGGCAAAAGGTCTGGTTGATTTTACAAAAAGAGATGAAATTGTCGTTGAGCCGGAAACATTTATGACAAAAACACCGGGACTTTTTGCCGCAGGCGACGATAACTCTGGCCCATACAAACAAATAGTAACCGCCGCCGGCGAAGGATGTAAAGCATCATTGGCCGCGTACGATTATCTTAGAAATTTAAAATAATGGCAAAGATAAAAAATATTATTGCCAGGGAAATTTTGGACTCGCGGGGAAATCCGACAATTGAAGTTGAATTGGAAACAGAAAAAGGAATTTTTGTGGATTCTGTGCCATCGGGGGCTTCAACTGGAGAAAATGAGGCGTTGGAATTGCGAGATGCAGATGGAAAAGGCGTCTTTACTGCAGTAAAAAATATAAATGAAATTATTGCACCAAAATTAAAGGGTAAAGACGTATTAAATCAACAGGAGATTGATAAGTTGATGATTGAATTGGATGGGACAGAAAATAAATCGCGGCTTGGCGCCAATGCAATTTTAGCTGTTTCTTTAGCGGTTTGCCGAGCAGGAGCCACATCCAAAAAAATTCCGCTATATCAGCACATTTCAGAACTATCCAACCAGAAAACCAAAAAACCAGCAAACCAGATACCTCTCGCGATGTTTAATATTTTGGAAGGCGGCGCGCACGTTCACCCCCACACCAAAGTTTCCGTTGAAACTTCTGGTGTGGGGGCAAGAAATGATTTGGACATTCAAGAATTTATAATTGTTCCGCAGAAAAAAACATTTGCTGAAAATTTGGTTTTGTGCAACAAAATTTTTCAGAACTTAAAAGAAAATATTGAAAAAAATTATGGAAAGGTTGAAATGGGGGATGAAGGAGGTTTTGCCCCGAAAATTTCAAAAACAGAGCAGGCATTGTTTTTGTTGAAGAATGCAATCGGGGCAGAGGATTGTAAAATTGCTTTGGACGCGGCTGCTTCGCAATTTTTTAATAATGATAAATATAATTTGGAGGGCGGAGAATTAACAAAGACAGAATTGCTGGAATTTTATGATGATTTGGTAAAAAGATTTCCGATTATTTCTATTGAAGACCCTTTTGCGGAAGAGGATTGGAATGGTTTTGAGTCCATTGTGCGACAATTGGGCGAAAAAATTATTATTGTCGGCGACGATTTAACAACGACGAATATAAAACGTCTTAAAGAAGCGCACAGCAAAAATGCCTGCAACGGAGTTATTTTAAAATTAAACCAAATTGGCACGGTTTCTGAAACCATCGCTGCTGGAAATCTGGCGAAATCATTTGGCTGGAAAATAATTGTTAGCCATAGGGCTGGTGAAACAATGGATGATTTTATTGCCGACCTGGCAGTTGGCATTTCAGCCGACTTTTTGAAAGCTGGCTCTCCCGCAAAACCAGAAAGAATGGTAAAATATAGTAGGTTGTTACAAATCGAACAAGCCCTGCAGAAGAACTTTGGCAGCCCTCGCACATAAAGTGCGAGGTTGGAGTCAAAGCCAAAATTCTCTGCAGGATTAGTCCCATAATGAAATTTTGCTTTTGTGCGTGTGGCATTTTGCCAAAGCAAAATGACCGCAAAATTTCTACTATTAGGAAATTAAAATGAGTAAATTATTTTTACTTCGTCATTTAAAATCGCAATGGAATTTGGAGGATAGGTTTGCCGGATGGACAGACGGGCCTTTGGCTAAAGGGGATGGTGGAGACGCCCAAAATTTGGCAGATAAAATTTTCCAGGATAAAATTGACGTAATTTATTCTTCGCCGCTTTTCAGAAATATGGACACTGTTGCAAAAATTTTAGAATGTCTGCCGGAAAAATATCCGTTTTTTATCCATTTATACGGCGGAAAGATGCAAAAATGGGGAAATTATGCGGATATAAGCGAAAATGATATCCCGACATATCTTTCAGAAAATTTGAACGAAAGATATTATGGAAAACTGCAGGGATTGAATAAGGAAGACACCATTAAAAAATATGGCGAGAAAGAAGTTCATTTATGGCGCAGAAGCTATGATGTAGCTCCGCCTGGCGGAGAAAGCGAAAAAGATGTTTACAAACGGACAGTTCCTTTTTATAAAAAATATATTGAAAAGGACTTGAAAAGCGGAAAAAACGTTTTGGTTGTTGCCAGCCATAATTCTTTGAGAGCGATTGTAAAATATGTGGAAAACATTTCCGACGAAAAAATTATTGACCTTGAACTGCCGTTCGGCGCTTTGATAAAGTACGAATTTGACAACAACGAATATAATAAAATATAATAAACTATTAAATAAATTTTCAATTTTCAATTTTCAATTTTCATTAAATTTTCACTTAATAAAAATTAGAAATTAGAAATTAGAAATTAATGTTTCATGTCTAATACAGATTTTATAAAGTACGTAAAGAACATGAATAGGAATACTATTCTTGTCGGCATAGCGATAATTGCCATTATTATTTGCGCTGGTTTGATTTACTTCAATTCAAATCATAGTTTTTCTTTTACAACAATTTTTGGAATATCAGATAACCAAATTGGCAAAAAGGCAGTTGATTACATAAACAACAATCAGCTTTCGAGCACGCCAGCCACTTTAGTAAAAGTTTCAGAAGCATCGGGATTAGTTAAGGTAACGATTAAAATTGGTACAAGCACATTTGATTCATATGTGAGCAAAGACGGAAAGCTTTTATTTCCACAGGCATTTAATATGAGCGCGCAAAAAACTACTGCTGCCGCAAGCACCAATACCAATTCAACCAAGACAGCAACTCAAGCAGCGGCAGCCATTAAAAAAACAGCCAGTCCTACATTAGAAGCATTCGTTGTCAGCAGCTGCCCATATGGATTGCAAATGCAAAGAGCAATTGCCGATGCGGTTAAAAATATTCCTGCATTGGCCTCAAATGTTGTGATAAGATACATCGGTTCAATATCCGGCGGCGTTATAAGTTCTATGCATGGACCAGAAGAGGCACAGGAAAACTTGAGGCAGATTTGCATAAGAGAAGAGCAGCCGTCCAAATTTTATAATTATATTTCCTGTTATATGAAAAAAACCGCAGCCACAGCTTCGAGCGGGATGCCATTGGGCGACTCTACCGGCTGCCAGGCATCAACAGGAATTGACACTGCGAAATTAAGCGCATGCGTTTCTGACTCAAGCAGGGGGTTGGCTTATGCGCAAAAGGACTTTGACTTGGGAACAAAATACAACGTTTCCGGTTCTCCAACTTTGATTTTGGACGGAGCTGCAATTGATGAAAGCAGTTTTGGCGGGAGATCGTCAGATGGAGTAAAATCAATGGTATGCGCCGCTTTTAATTCAGAACCAAGTTTTTGTTCGCAAAAATTAAATACAGCAGCAGCAGCAACTTCATTTAACGCAACCTATGCTTCGGCTGCTGGCACCGCTGCTAATAACAATTGCGCCCCAGCCCAATAGAACATATGGTAAAAATATATTCCACGCCGACCTGCGTGTATTGTAAGACATTGAAAGGTTATCTCAAGAAAAATAAAATTGAATTTGAGGACATTGATGTGTCAAAAGATGAAAAGCAGCTCCAAAAAATGATAAAGGACTCAGGCCAAATGGGAGTTCCGGTGGTTGATATAGACGGAGAAATTATAACTGGTTTTGATAAGGAAAAAATAGATAAGTTATTAAAAATAAACCAAGTTTAACATGTCAACAAAAATTGCAATAAATGGTTTTGGCAGAATAGGCCGGCAAGTTTTTAAGCACATAGAAAACAATCAGCCACATTTGGAAGTTGTGGCAATAAATGATTTAACCGACACCAAAACATTGGCTCATCTTTTGAAATACGATTCCATTTACGGAAAATATGATAAAGAAATAAAATGCCCAATTTTATCTGAAAAAGATCCAGAAAAGTTGCCATGGAAAGAAATGAAAGTTGATATTGTTTTAGAATGCACGGGCTTATTTACAGATGACGCCGGCGCCCGCAAACACATTATTGCCGGAGCTAAAAAAGTAATTGTTTCCGCTCCCTGCAAGGATTTGCCTGGCTTTGTTTTGGGAGTTAACGCCGAGACATTTGATCCTGCAAAAGTTGATGTAATGGATATGGGTTCTTGCACGACAAATTGTTTGGCTCCTATTGCCAAGGTTTTAAATGACGAGTTTGGAATTGTTAAGGGCTTTATGACAACAGTTCACAGTTACACAAATGACCAGAAAATTTTGGACTTGCCGCACAAGGATTTAAGAAGAGCAAGAGCTGCCGGATTAAGCATAATTCCGACTTCAACCGGAGCTGCCAAGGCAATCGGCAAAATGATTCCGGAATTAAACGGAAAATTAGATGGAATTGCAATGCGCGTGCCGACTCCAACTGTTTCTGTTTTAGATTTAATTGTTGAGACCAAAAAAAATACAACAAAAGAAGAAGTGAACGCGGCATTTAAAAAAGCAGCAGCGGAAAAAAATTATAAAGGAATTTTAAGAGTTGAAGAAGAGCCGTTGGTTTCAATGGATTTTAAAGGCGACACATATTCTGCAATTATTGACGCAGAAGAAACAATGGTAAAAGATAATTTGATAAAAGTTGTTGGCTGGTATGATAATGAATGGGGATATAGTTGCCGGCTCGCAGAATTTGCAGAATTTGTAGGACAGAAGATCTAACTTTTAATAATGAATCAATATCAAAAAGAGATAAAAAAGTTTTGTGATGAGCGGGAGTGGAACCAATTTTTTGACCCAAAAGATCTATTGCTGGGAATTGTTGAAGAAGTAGGCGAGTTGAGAAATATAGTAAAATGGCTGAAAACTTTGGAAGAGGGAAATAATGCCTTGATAAACAATAAAGACGAAGTTAAGGACGCGGTTGGCGATATTTCTTGGTTTTTGTCTTTATTGGCGAATTCAGCCGGAGTTGATATTGACCAAGCCGTTAAGTGGACAATTGAAGATAATAAAAAGAGATTTCCAATTGAAAAAGTAAAAGGAAAACACACAAATACCCATTTGGGCGGTCACGACGGAAAATACAAAAAATGAAGAATAAAAATAGCACTGGCAAAAACAGCGCTGTTTTTTTGCAAATAAACGGGCCTGGTTTCTCAAATTCTTGCGAATTGAGAAACCAGGCCCTTGTCGTCAGCGCGCCTCATGCGCATCTAACGACCTACTTGGTCTTCTTTGCCAGGACCGCGTCCCACTCGGTCTTGTGACCGCAGGCGTCCGTTGATTGGACGCTCAGCCCAAATGGCATGTTTGCCGTTTTGGTGAGTTCGTCGACCTTGGCCGCCGTCTGTTGCTCGGCCGTAATGACCGCTCCGAGCCGTGCGGCGATGGCGTTGAACGCTGCCTGCATCTGCTTCACTTTCGCGTCCTTCGCATCGCTGGCGGCTTTATCCTTGACTACCAGCGCATTCGCTGCGGCCAAGGATTGGCTCGCCGTGGCAAGGTCTTTCTGGAACTTGGCGATGCTCGTCTGTTGTGCCTTGTTGGCTTTCCGTGCCTCGTCCAATTCTTTTCCTTGCGCCTGGATGACGTCGGTCATCTGTATCCTCGTCTGGACTCCGTTCATCTGGCTTGCGCACTCTACCATCTTTCTCATCTGGTAGAGGTCCGCGCAGTTGCCGGAGTGAGTCGTGAACTCACAACTGGCGCTAACGCCGCTGTTGCCAGCGCCGAAAAGCGCTGACATGACAGCCGCCGGGGCCGGGGTTTGCGCCGCCGCCGGGGCAGCGGGGGCCTTTTTGGCGTCTGCCTGCTTTTCCAGCATGTCGGCAACGGCCTGGTTGCTGTTCAAGACAGCGCGTACGCCGAAACCGAAACCTGCAGCTACCAAAACGGCTAAACACAGCACAATAATCAAACTACTACGGCTCATGGTACAAATCCTCCAAGCTCCACTGAAAAACAGTTGTCCTGACGTATCGACGTCTGGATTTGGAATTCCTGTTCAACTCGTTTTCAATGAGCTTGTTATCTTTTTAATTATAGCATAAGACATCAACCTTGTCAAGAGTTTGGACATATTTTGGCGCATGTTAAGAAATCCACTTTTTTGTTTATTTAAAATGAGATATAATAGAAAAACAATATGAATACTAAAATCTCAGTAGAAGTTTCGGCAAGGCATTGTCATTTGTCTGCAGAAATTTTAGAAAAATTGTTTGGCAAAGACCACGAATTGAAAAAAATAAAACAGCTTTCGCAGCCACATGATTTTGCGTGCCAGGAAACTGTTAATATACAGGTAGGTTCTAAAAAAATTGAAAGGATTAGAGTGGTGGGGCCGTTAAGAGAACAAACGCAGGTTGAAATAAGTTTAACAGACGCAGTTGGATCTGGTTTAATGCCTCCGGTAAGGTTATCTGGCAATTTGCAGGGATCTGCCGGCGTTATTTTGGAAGGCCCGGAGGG
>JBEKVX010000027.1:0-11428 GCA_049513595.1 Candidatus Staskawiczbacteria bacterium
GAAATCTTTTTCATTAAACCAATGCGCGAAAGCAAATCATTTAAACTTTGAACTCTCTGGTTAATCTCGCTATCTGCTCTGCTGATAAGAGTTGCGATGCTGACAGCAGGGGTTTTCACGGCAGTTGTTCCGGTTGTTTGAGCCATAGCCGGGTCCGAAGGGCACACCGCCGCGAAAATAACAAAAACCAAGCCCGCAATCAGCAAATTTATTGTATAAAAATTTTTATTCATAGTCATGTTTTTACTGATTATTACTGAGGGCTTGGTCTACGCTTGTTGAATCCGCATTAAGATTTTGCATCTGGCTGTCAATTGACGACAAATCGCTATTCAGCGCAGCATCAGAAGCATCGGTTGGCGAAGTCGTCAGTCCGGTGGCAGCATTGCTTCGGGCGCTCTGGGTATTCTGGCTGTTTTGAGTATTCTGATTTTGCTGAGAATTATTTGTAGTGTTAGTTTGCGGCTGTTGCGATGGAGAATATAGCCACCATATTCCAGCGGCAACAAGAATAATTACAACTATTCCAATTGTTATTTTTAAAGCTGTAGACATGTTTTTAAAATTATTTGAATTTTTTCGACCTTTATTTTGTGTTTTCTAATTTATACGAAATATTTATTGTTTTGGTTTTTTGGCAAAGCAATAAGACAATTATTAAGGAAAATGCGGTCAATGCCATCATAGGAATGGTAATATATCCAAAAACGGTAACATATGGAGTAATGCACGACTCGCCTATTCTGCAGACAGTTGAAGACAATCCCTGATAATAAATATAATTATGGTAAAGAGAAATCAGCCAGCCGATAAATGCCAAGAGCAGCGCGTAATCAATAATTTTTGCATCTTTTTTTATCAGGGCCAGGCCCAAAATTATTACTTCAGGATACATAAAAATTCTCTGGAACCAGCACAATTCACAGGGCGTAAACCCAGCCACGTTTGAATAAAACAAACTGCCGGCAGCTGCAATCAACGCGACCAAAAAAGAAAACCTTATTCCGTTTTCTGCTAAAAATTTAGAAACAACCGCATATTTTCTGCGCAAAAACAAGACCCGAAGAGTACCCCACAAAATAACTAAAACAATAAAAACCTGCGAAATGACAACGCCTGTCGCGAGTATCTTATTAAAAACATCGATTGCCATATTTTTCTATTATACCAAAGTTTTTTTTGTAAACAAAGGTGAAAAAAAAGAGGTCCGACAACTTAATCAAACCCCCTGCTTAGCCGACGTGGCAATGGACTTCACCCTTGTTGTAGTCCACTTGCAACTGAATTTTGGGTCGTCGGCTGATGTAATCTCCATTTTTTCGCCTTCGCAAAGAACCAGTATTCGGCATTCACTAATCGTCAACCTCCTTCCGTCATCCAAGGTGGCCACCAGCGGGTTGCCATCTTTCGTAACGGCTCTTTTTCCGCTTTCGTCTGCTGGGCCGAAAGCGTAAATTGAGTTGCCGGTAATGACTGTCACGCTTTCCTCGGGAATGCCCTCTATTAAAGCCACGCCGTGCTCCTTTCTTTGTTTTTTGTGTGCCGAACGATTAAATTAGATTACAAAAACTTATTTGTTTTGTCAATAAAAAATCCGCCCGACGCGAAGCGTATAGGGCGAATTTCTTTATTCTTTTACTTCACAAATAAATTGCAAATGCAATGGCCGTCTTTTTCAATTTCTTCTTTGTGAAATGCGCAGGGACAAATTTTTTTTGCATCCTCTTCTTCATTTCCAGAGACCCTTCTGCATGGGCAATATTTTTTTCCATATTTTTTTTCATTTGCCAGAAGGCCGTTAATGACTCTTTCAACAACTTTTTTGTCGGGATTTAAGCGAAACCCGTTTGATTTCGCGTAATTATCATATCGCTCCATCATTCCATTAATATCCGGCTCACCTTTCACATCGTTTTTTTCTGTGTTTTCTATCCATTCTTTTATTGATTTTTCAGGGGCTGCTCCAATAAAGCCAGAAATTGGTTTGCCGTTTTTAAAGAGTATCACTGTCGGAATTTTTTCAACTTTGAATTTTTCTGCCATTTTTGGAACTTCATCTAAATTTGCCTTCATTAAAATAATTTTTTCTTTTAAGTCCTCGGCAACTTTTTCTAAAATTGGGGCCAGCACAGAACACGGCTCGCACCAGGTTGCAAAAAAATCAACCAGCGCCAGCTTATCGGTGCTTTTTATTTCATTCTCAAAGTTTTCGTCAGTCAAAGTTGTGGTCATACAAAATTTTTTAAAATTTTTATTTTTGTCTGTTATCGTAATCTTCGTCTAGGATTCTTAATATTTCTTCTGTAATCTGGCTTCTTCTCCCGGGCGTTTTTGGATTGTGCGGCTCTAAAGCCAAGTCCTCGCCAATCAAGCCCCTTATTGCTTCAGCCGGGGCGCCTGCGATATCTTTTAAATTTTTTCTGCTTTCGCCCAGACGCGACAAAAGTTTGTCTGCATAAGCAAATTCTTCCTGGCTAAGAGGAATATTTTCCGCCTCATTTTTTTCATTTTCTTGTGCCATATTATATCAATATAACAAAAAAATCCCTTCCGGGCAAGAAATTAATGCTATATGCCATGCAAAAATATTTGATAATCTTTTTTAAAAAATTTCAGGCAAAGGTGGTAAATGCCGTATGTTATAAAAAACGCCGACAAAACATCAATTGTATAATGATAATGCCCCAGCAGGGCGATTATTCCAAAAAAAACGGAAAGGGCGATAAACAAATAGCGGAGGAATTTTTTCTGCCAAAAAATCAATGCCATTAAAAAGGGGGCGCCGGTGTGGCCGGAAAAAAATAAATCAGCGCCCGATGTCAAATCTTTCAAAACATTTATGTTCGTATTTATCGGAATTGTGTTGGGATAAAGTCCTATATGGGTTAAGCTTATAAAAATAGAACGGATTAAAAGAAAGACGGCAATACTTTTCACTATAAAAAGAATTCTTTGGGGTTTTGCCAGACATAAAAAAATTATGAAAATAATTAAAGCAAAAAGTCCATATACAAAAATGTCGGCAACATTGTAAATTGGTATATTGCTTAAAATTATGTCTGTCACCGAATTGCTTGCTCTTTCTGTGGCGTAAGCCGCTGCCCAAAAATTAATAGCCAAACTGAAAGCCAAAAAAATAAAACCTAAAATTAACGACCGGACAAAGTATTTATCCGCCAGGCAGCTTTTATAACTTTTTATTAAATCCATATGTAGATTATAACAAAAAAAACTTTTTTGAGCAATGAAAATTTACATTTTTGAACCAAATATGGTATATTATTTTATATGACAAATAATTTTAAAAGATGGGTCCAGGACTTGATAAAACCAACTGGGATTGTGATAAATGGCTCTAACCCATGGGATATAAAAATAAATAATCCTAAATTTTACAATCGGGTAAAAGCCCAGGGTTCTTTGGGTTTGGGCGAATCATATGTTGATACTTGGTGGGATTGCGACAAATTAGATGAATTTTTTTACCGACTTTTGTCTTTTAATATTCAAAGTAAAATTGGCTTATCTTTACCGGTTGCGCTGGGATTTATCAGCGCAAAATTATTTAATCTTCAGGCAATAAAGCGCGCATTCCAAGTCGGCGAAAAACATTATGACATCGGAAATGATTTATTTTCGCCAATGCTTGGCGAAACTATGGCATATAGCTGCGGCTACTGGAAAACTACAAAAAATTTAGACCAGGCGCAAGAAGCAAAGTTTGATTTAATCTGCAAAAAATTAAATCTGCAAAAAAACCAAAAAATACTTGATATCGGATGCGGCTGGGGTGGCTTTGCATATTTTGCCGCAAAAAATTATGGAGTTAAGGTTGTTGGAATTACCGTATCAAAAGAACAAATTAAATTCGCAGAAAAACTTTGCAAGGGTCTGCCGGTGGAATTTAGATTGCAGGATTATCGCCAATTAGCGGGGCAATTTGACCACATTGTTTCTGTCGGAATGTTTGAGCATGTGGGAGCAAAAAATTACAAAACATTTATGAAAATCGCAAAAAATTGCTTAAAAGAAGATGGATTATTTTTACTTCACACAATCGGAAGTTTAAAAACTTCCAGCAGCACAGACCGCTGGGTAAACAAATATATTTTTCCCAATGGCATGCTGCCCTCTTTAAAACGCATCGCTTCCAGTGTTGAAGGTTTATTTGTGATAGAAGATGTGCATAATTTTGGCGCCGACTACGATAAGACGTTAATGGCGTGGCACAAAAATTTCCAAAAGGCGTGGCCAAAATTAAAAAATAAATACGGCGACCGATTTTATCGCATGTGGAATTATTATTTATTGTCCTGCGCCGGCACTTTCAGAGCAAGAGACATTCAGCTTTGGCAAATTGTTTTATCTCCCAAGGGCGTACCCGGCGGCTACAAATCAATAAGATAAAAAAAGAGCAGTTACCTGCCCCTGGTGCCATGCAAAAGCATTGCGGCACTGGTACCGCCGCCTTGCCATACTCGGCCTAATCTCCTCGCCTGCCTTGGCGGAGAGCAAAGAGACATAACTTCACGCGAAATGATTGCGGGGGCGAACCCGGAATCCACTAGTGCCTTCACCGAAAACCCGCCTATCCTTAGCAAGGCGAGCAACAAGTGTTCAGTGCCGCACTTGTCGCTGCGAAGCTCCGCCGCAATTTCCCGCCCCTCTACCAACACCATCTGTGCATTGGTAGTCCACGGTGCGTTTTCTTCAATGCGCGATCCTTCGCCATACGTACACTGGCGCACTTGCTCCTTCATTGCGGAAAGAGTCACACCGGACTTGCTAAGCGCTTGGCCAGCAAATCCGTTTTGGTCGTTTTCCAACAGAGAAGACAGAATGTCGATACCGTCGACGTAAAGACTTCTGCGGTGCCAGGCGCAAACCTTCGCGCCATCAATCACTCCTTGTGCCGCTTGAGTGAATTGCCTATCCATGGTAAACCTCCTTGGAAGGGCTGACTGTGAAAAGAGCTGAACAAACACACGACACTATTATTAAAATTTTACGCCTTCAAAAAAACCGCGTCAAGTCTTCACCCAAATTTTGGGTGAAGACTCAACTTTTTGTAATTCAAAAGCGCCCCAGCCAAAGCGTACAGGGCGCTTTTGATTATATATTTTATCTTTTATTACTTCTTGGCAAGCCAGCCCCAGACAACTCCGACCACTCCCAAGACAACAAGAACCCACATCCAGGTTGTGTAATAGTTAAGGAGAAGGCCGATGGCGCCAAGCACTAATAAAATAATGCCGATTATTAAAATTGAGTTTTTCATTTTTTTAATTAATAATTATTTATAAATTATTATAGTAATCGACCTTTTGAATGCTTTTCTTAATTGTAATACCTGCCAAAAAATAGTCAAATTATTTACAATTTTATTTTGTTCCCAGTATCGCAGGGCAGCGTTAAGCCCTGTTTTGGTTTGTGACCCGCAATTTTTTCCTTTTATTATATTTATTTATATTCCTCTTTTTGGCTCCCCTGTTAAGCCGTTTTACATTTAACCAAGTTGTCATATTATTTATTAGCTTTAATTTAATTATGATATCATAAATTTTGAAATAAAAAAGCCCCACGACGAATCATGGGGAGTTCCAAATGGGTTCAGGCCATCCGGTTGAGTTTACATTTGGAGAATCTTCGCGACTGCGGATGTGTTACAGTTGTCCAGTTGTATGATTTCTTTTTCAAGGTGCCGCGTGGCGGATTCGGTAAACTTGAGCCCTGTGGCAGTTGACACTGCTACAACCGTGTCGGTTTTTTGTATGATGCCGCTTGATACGGCGTTACGAATTCCGGCCAAAGCAGTTCCTGTTTGAGGACACACGAAGATGCCGTCTTTTCCACAAACAGCCACGGCTTCATTTAGGTCCTGCTCGGACGCGATTTTCATCACGCCGTCAGATGCGTTTATTTCGCGCATCACTTTGAACGCGGAAACAGGATTGCCGATTCGCATGGCGGTTGCAGCGGTTTCGCCAACCTTCATCGGCTTGTAGTGATTGATCCAGTCGGATAAACAGTTGTTGTTCTGCCAGGACGCAGCCAGCGGACATGCTGCTTCTGACTGGCAACCAAGTATGCGCGATTTATGCGACACAAACCCAAGCCGCTCCAACAATCGCATACCTTTCCCAACTGACGAACAATTACTGCCATTTCCAACCGGAAGCGCTATCCAGCTCGGCGTATTCCAGTTGAAAAAATGCGCAACCTGGAAAGCGGTAGCCTGATGTCCCTCGATTCTTGCGGGGTTAAGGCTGTTCGCCGGATAAACGCCGTGACACGCAACAAGTTCGCGCACGACGCGCATGCATTCGTCGAAATCTCCAGGCAACGTGATGACGGTCGCGCCGTGTACCAATGGCTGAGCAAGTTGCACGGCAGTGACTTTGCCAGCTGGTAATATGACCGCACACTTCATTCCGGCCGCAGCAGCATAAGCAGCAGCCATAGCTGACGTATCGCCGGTTGAGGCGCAGGCGACGGCTTTTATCCCCGCAGCTTTCGCCACAGAAATTAAAACCGTTCCGCCAAAATCCTTGAACGATCCCGTGGGCGTCATGCCTTCCAGAATCAACCAAAGGTTGTCGATGCCAACCCATTTACATAGCTGGCGGCCTGCATGCAATATCGGGACGTTACCTTCCGCCAAGCTGACGATGTCTTCTTCGGGCAAATGCGGCATCACTAACTCGCGATAACGCCACACTCCCGATTGTTGCCAAGGCGGAGAAAAGACGCTGAAATCTGCCATTCTTTTGGCGAAAGTTCTTTTCAGCGTGGTAACGTCCCCGATTCCGGAGAAATCGTGTTCCACGTCGAACAATCCACCGCAGACGGAACAGACGAATTGCCGTTCCGTTAATAGGTTGACGTCGCATCCACACTTTACGCACTGCAACCAGGTTTGCATTACGTTAAAGGGCATCTGTTTTTCCTTTCCAAAGAGCGGGTGTCAATGAGACGCTTTTACAAAAGCATCTGATTAAAGTTACAAGATTTTACCATTTTTGTCAACCAACCAACTAAAAAGCCGTCATCAAGGCGGCTAGAAACAAGGCAACTGGATTCGAACCAAAAATAGTCGGAAAAATTAAATTGCTGATTTCCCCTTAAAATTTAGAACCAAGAAAAACAGGCGTTTTACGAATAAAACAGACGATTACTCGTCTGGTCGTACAGGCTAGCTGCGGGACTTGGATTCGAACCAAGATACTGGCCTCCAAAGGGCCATGTCCTACCATTAGACGATCCCGCATTGATTTATTTATTTTCAATTGCTCTGATTATCTTTTCTTTTTCCATTCTTCTATCTTTTAGAATCTTTTCATAATTTCTGGCCTCCTTTTCTGAGTTAAAATCTTTTGTATAAACAATATCAAAAGGTAAATAGTGTTTTGTGGATTTTACTAATCCCCCATTATGCTCATTCACTCTTTCCGACAATCTATTAGTGCTGCCAACATAATACCACCTTTTGTTCTTACTTTTTATGATATATACATTCCACATTTTATGTCCTACTATTAGACCTGCCTGCGCAGGCAGGCGATCTCGCAAAGTAGTTTTATAATATCATTTTTCTGCGGTTTTTTCAATTGCTTGCCTCGCCGAAGCTTTTAGCGAAGGAGGGTTTGGCCGTTGCTATCCAAATAAAAATGTTTTTCTGAAAAATCTAATTGTTTTGTATCTTTATTGATTTTTACCACAACTCCAAGGCCATTTCTCACATCCTCATTAAAATATTGGTCAAAAATAAAATTTCCCAAAGAATAATAAATTCTTTTGCCATTATATTCTTCCATCGGCTCAATTACGTGCGGATGCGAGCCAACAACCAAATCAGCTCCAGCATCAATAAACTGATGAGCCAAAGTTTTCATCTCGTCAGTAGGGGTTAAACTATATTCAATTCCCCAGTGGCAAAATACTACCGTAATATCTGCTTCTTGTTTTACTTTTTTTATTTCATTTATAACATCTGCCGCTTGGTCTTTGGCAAATTCGTTATAACTCACAAAGCCGAGTTTAATTCTGGCTATGTTTTCAATTATGCTTCGCGCACCCGAAGGCGCACCGAAATAATTTACATCGGCAGCAGTCAAATATTTTTGGGTGGAATCTAATCCGGGCTGGCCAAAATTTAAAACGTGGTTATTGCCAAGGTCAACCAGCCGTATATTTTTTTCAAAAAGTGTTTTGGCAACGCTTGGGTCAAAAGTAAAAAAATAATTGTCGGCGCTACCGATGGCAGTTCCAGCACTGACTGATTTGTTGTTTGTAATCGGACCTTCCAGATTTGCAATAACCAAATCGTTGTCTGCCAGTGTCGGATATATTTTATCAAAAATAAAATCATTGCTGCCGTTTATTTTCGAATAATACCTTATGCCGCGGTCAAACATTATGTCGCCGACAAACATAATCTTAGCATAATCATTTTTTGAATAATAACCGGAAACATAGCTTGTCACAGAATTTTTATCTTGACCAGATATATCAAAAGAATTTTCATTGTTAATTAAATAAAAATTATTTTGATTGTTGTCACCTAAAAATCCTGACAAAGTTGCTATGCACTGCTTGCAATCATTTGTAACCTGGTCAACTTTGTCTGCGCTTAAATTTTTTAGCACATCAATGCTTTTTTTATCGTTGGCACTCGCCTGATCTGCTGATGCATCGTGAGTAAAATCGCTGCTGACAATTAAAATAGAATTGTTGTTTGATATCTTTTTAATTGCATTTCCCAAAGATAAAAATTTTTCATAAGGTAAATTATTTTTTAACACCAGCGGTACAATTTTTGCATTTGGAAAAAACTTTTTAATAAACGGGGCTTCCACATAAATTCCATGCTCAAGGCCCATAGCCGAGTCGTTTATTTCAATGTTTTTATTACTCAACAAATTTTTAATAGAATTATTATCTGTCTGCAAAACACCAAAAGGAGTGTCCCAGTTTAAATAACTGGTGTAGGCAATTGAGTCCGGCTTAAAATAATTGTTGTAATGGTCAGGAGAAACTAAAAAAACAATTGAAACTTTATCGCTGCCGACTTTGTTGTAAAAATCAGCGATTAACTGCTTTGCCAAAAAATGATGCGAGATTATTCCGGCAACTGCATTGACGTCTTCTGTGGGTTTCTGTCCCGATGCCCCGACCGAAGTCGTGGGCATCGGGGATCCTCGATTGCCCTGCAATCGGGACAATTTCGAAAAAACGTCTTCATATTCTTCTCTGTTGTTAAAAATACTGGATAAAAAAATTTGCTTTGAAGCTTGCCGATTATTTTTTAGTAAAAAAACACCAGCCGCTGTTATAAATATAACAACGGCCAGGATTATTAATGCAAATATTTTTACTTTACTAAACTTGCGTTCCACCATGGCATTTGCAATTTTTGCGGCACGCTTGAATATTCCCACCCTTGCCAGGTCTGGTCAGTATATCTTTGTGAAATGGGTCCCGAAAATTCGTAATAAGAATAAACAAGTCCCTTGGTTAATCGCGTGCCATTGGCATCTTTTACCGCCACATAAATGTAATTTGGAATTCCGTCTGCCTCATAAAGTATTTTGTTGTCAGGAACATCAGTATGCACGTCAGCAATTACAGCAGACCTGGCATTGCTTTCCAATTGCACGCCAGAATCGGGCGCCTGCAAAATTTGGTCTAGCTCGCCGGCGCTTAATCGCAGTTTTTCAAAATCGTCATCTGATATTTTTTGATTTTGCAATTCAGAGACCGCGATTGTTCTGTAAAACTGCAGAGAGGTCAAAAATGTGGTATTTCGTGATTCAAGGTTGGCGGGCAGTATTCCAAATTGTTTTAATCCGTCATCGGTTAAATTTACCAATGCTATCAAACGGTCAAAAAATGCCACGTTCGGCTCCACATAACCTTTTGGAACTGGCTTTGCCGGAGGATTTGTTCCGCCGCCGCCAGCTCCCATTTCAGCATAACTTTGTTTCGCATAAAGCAAAGTGTCGTGTTTTAATTCTGTCCACGAACCCAAAAATGCCTGCAATGTCTTTGAATCCCAGTCCGCTGACTTTTCAAACATCGGATAGCCGGTTTTATTAATACTGTCTGTAAATAATGATTTTATTGTGTAAAGCCACGACCAGTATATATTCTGCGTCCATTGCTGTTCTGTTGTTTTGTTAAAATAATCCTGCAGAGTTGCCATTCTGTCTGCTATAACTTTGTCGGAATTCGGAGCATTATCTTTTATCCACGTATCTAAAAGAGTAGCTGACTCCTTGCTTCCCATTAAGGTTGAAACCATCAGAGCTGTTGGCATGCTTGGCAAGCTCTGGCCTGTCTTTACATCAGGAAGTTCTTGTCCTTGCGTTAAAGTTGAAAAAATAAATGCGTCGGGAGTAAATCTCTGACCCATAAATCTAAATCCTTTTGTTGTGTTCTGCAAGTCCTCTTTTGTCATAGCAGTTACGCTTGGACTAATTATGACAGACGACATTATCTGGGGATTTTGATAAGTTAAAAGTTCATTTTGCAATTCCGTGACAGCGGAATCTCCATTGTTGGAAGCATTAAATCCTGTCTTGCTTTCTGCATTGTTGTAATCATAAATTGTCAGGTCATCTGACTTGCCGACAAAAAATGTTGTTGGCTGATAAATTGACTCCCATTGTTTTAATAAGTCCGGAGAAAGAAGCTGGGTGATATTGGCGGCGTCTCTGGTCAATTCGGGGCTCTTTAGTAAAAAGTTCATTCTGCCGTAATACATCATTGCCCTGAAATAATCCCTGAGTATAACATTTTTTGTGTAATGGCTTCGGGGCCCGTACTGGGTATAATCCTCTTTCATGCCCGGCTGATATTTGCCCATTAACGGCGAAGGCGCCATGGCTTTTGCGTCAAAAATTAATCCAATCTCCTGTTCTGCAATATTTTTTGCGTTGTCTGAAACATTGTCGGTTTTTGCCAAAGAAATTGCCATTGCCAAAGCTGCGGCTTTTGTATCTGATTTGCTGTCGCTTATAAAATTTTGCGTCTGAAATTTTTGGTAGTCAGGCAAAGCATTGTCTAAAATTGATGAAGTTACCAAAAAATATGCAGACAGGTCTTCATAGCTGCTTTTTTGATTTGTGTCTGTCGCGCTGTTGAAAGCGTCTGCTGATGATTTTAACATCGCCTTGCTTAAATTATCAAGAGTCGGATAAAAATTTGTTTCTTCAATGTACGAAAATTCTTCATCAATTAGCTTGTGATATGTATGTGTTAAAAAGTCGGCTGTAACAAAAACCGAATTTTCCGGCGAACGTTCGTAGTCGGCATAAGACCCGCCTATTGTCCCATACAAACTTGTCCAGTCATCATTTCTGCTAACCTGCGAATTTACATCGTTTCCATAAAATTTATCATTATTTTTTGCGATGAAAAAATTGTCGGT
>JBEKVX010000028.1:0-10682 GCA_049513595.1 Candidatus Staskawiczbacteria bacterium
GAGCAAACTCCAGAAAGAAATAATTAGTCGCCTTTAAAAAAAGTTTTTACAAATTCCAATTCTTTTTTCTCAAAGCTTTTCAATAGAAAGATAAGAATTGCATATATTAAAACACTTAATGTAATTACAGTTATAACACTACGGAATCCGATAGGTTTTATCCAGATAATAAACAAGCCCATTAAAAAAGAAGCAAAAATGCTTTTTAAAATGAATTGCCAATCAACTTCAAACTGAATTTCTTTCATTGCGTAATACCATGTTAGAGCCGTAGCACAAGCATATGCCAAAAGAGTGGTTACCGCAGCCCCAAAAATCCCAAAACGGGGAACAAATATAAAATTTAGTCCAAAATTTAAAAAAGCCGCTATAAACCAAATCCCCCCGCTTATTTTAGTTTTCTTTTTTAAACCTATAATTTGATCAGCAATCGTACAAAATCCCAATAGTAAAAAACTTAAAGCCACAAGCGGCACTACATTATATGATTGCTGGGCTATTTCAGCGGTAGAAAATATTGTTAACAATTGTTTTGACAGGATAGAAAGCCCAAAAACTGAAGGCATGGCGAGCATCAAAAAATATTTTAAAGAATATTTTAGATAATTTTTTACTTTTTCAATTTCGTTTTCATCATGGTGTTTTGCCAAAATTGCCGGCAACAGAAACATTACCGGGCCTAAAAAATAAAACAATACGCATCCGAGCGTGTAGGCTGGCGCGTAATAGCCGACGAAGATAGTCCCCAAAAAAAATCCGATAAAATATTTGTCGCTTGATTGGACGACCCAGAGGAAAATCTCGCTGATTTCGGCAGGTAAACTAAAGAGAAGATATTCTTTTATTTTTAAAAATTTTGGAACCGCAATGCCGACTCTTTTTACGATTAAAGCCCCCATTATTAGGAACATTATAATTTGTACGATTAGGAGCGATAAAATAGCACCCAGCAATCTATACCCCAAGAATATCGCTAAAATGGCTAATCCCGATTCACCTAAGCCAGCAACAATGTTCAAAAAAGATAATTTTTTAATTTCCTGGAACGTTCTAAAAATATTTAAGAATAATTGATTCAAGCAGCCAAATATTATAATTAAGCCCAAAATTGGAATAAAAATTTTGTCACAGCCAAAAAACTTTGAGATGGGAGCTGAAAAAAAGATTAAAATTGACGATATTACTATAGTAATGCAAAATATTAAAGTAAACACAGACCAAACTCCATCCTGGATTTCCTTTTTATCTTTTTCCCCGGCTAAAAATCTGACTAAAGCAAAGGGAAGTCCCAGAACAGCAATAGAAGATATCAGCCCCGAAGTAACTGTTATTTGAGTCCAGACACCATAATTTTCCGCGCCCAAAATCTTAGTGATAACGGGCAAAACAATAAGTCCGCTCAGTATATTTAATAATTGGACTAATCCTAAAATTCCAATATCTTGTGTAAATTTTTTGTAAGACATAATTAATCAATCTTATCACAAAAATTAATTTTTAATAGAGCATATGAATTATGAAAAATTTTTATCTAATCCCGCCTATCAGAAGTTGAGATCTAAAAATTTGGAATCATGGAGCGAAGAAGAACTTTCCCGATTTTTAGTTCTAGATTATTTTGATATATTTTCCACTGAAAGCGTATCAGCCAAAGATCTTAAAGAAAAGGTTTTAAAATCGCGAGAATTTTCAATCTTAAAATATGATAAATACAAAACTCCTTTTTCTTTTGTAGACAGGTTTTTTTTAAAATTATATTTAAAAAATATTAAAAAAAACCCTTCCAAAAAAATCTTATTCCAAAGTTCAAAATATTCCTCCCTTATTTTAGAGTCAAAAAAACACTATAATACAGGCTTGATAGTCCAGGGCAGAAAAGATCGGTTCTTTGCACTTAAAAATTTTATGGGGTATCTCGGCGCAAATGATTTAGACCAATTCGTTTTTAATTATTTAAAAGAAGGAAATATAAAATACCTCTATCAGTTACTCGGAAAAGTAGAGGAAAAATTAATGATGGTCAATCCGGATTATATAGTATTGCTGGAAGATAATCTGCAAATTGGAAGGGCTATTGTTCTGGTAAGCAAAAAAATGGGTATTACTACCCTGGTGGTTCAGCCGGGCACAGGTGATTCGTCTTTTTATATATACGAAGATTTTGTCGCAGATTATTTTCTGGCTTGGGGCCAATATTCCAAAATTTTGCAATGGCAGAGCGGAATTAGAAAACTCGAAGATATTTATATTTTAGGTTATCCATACTTAGTTAAAACAAATGAAGCACTAATTAAAAATAACCATAGGACGGTTTGTTATTTGGGCCAGGATTACGAAAGATACATTAAAGACCTTTTAGAAGTCAAACTGCAGATTTTAAACAAACTCTCAGAAACATGTAAAAAGTTGGGATTAAAATTTATTTACCGTTGCCATCCCGGCGACGACAGAAGAGCTCTTTTGCAAAAATTACCGAATATTTTCTTTGTTCCTAAAAAGGAAAAGATTGAAGAAACATTTGAGAGGGCAGATATATTTATAAGTTTCTCATCTACTGCATTAGTCGAAGCGGCAATGAGGCAGAAGATTACTTTACAATTAATGGATTTTCCTATAAAGTTAGATAATCTTGAAAAGCTGGGGGCCTGCAGCAAATCTTTTGAAAACCTTGCTGGACTGGAAAATTGTCTTACAAAAATAGCCAATGCCCAGAATTTGAACGAATTTAAAATTAAATTTAATAATGACTATATAGAAACCAGATATAACCCTGGTCAGCGTTTTTTGGAAATAATAAAAGAAATAGAAAATAATAAAAAATTAAAAGCATGAAAACAATAATTCTTTGCGGAGGGATGGGGACTCGCTTAAAAGAAGAAACCGAGTTTAAGCCCAAACCCATGGTAGAAATAGGGGGCAAGCCGATTCTGTGGCACATTATGAAAATATATAACCATTACGGCTATAATGACTTTGTTTTGGCTTTAGGATACAAGAGCAGCCATATAAAAGATTACTTTTTGAGGCAAAAATATTATGCCTGTGACTTTTCATTTAAGCCGAACGAAGGGAAAATCACCAATTTTTTTGAAAATAGCGAAGAAAAAAATGATTTTAATATAATTTTTGCTGAAACAGGCATAGAGACACCCCACGGAGAAAGGGTGCTGAAAGTTAGAAAACATATTCCCGATGACATATTTATGGTTACTTACGGCGATGGAGTTTCTGACATTGATATTAATAAATTAGTGGAATTCCATAAAAATCATGGCAAGATAGCAACTATTACTGGTGTTCATCCAGTTTCTAAATGGGGGTTAGTAAATGCAGGTAATGATAATTTGGTCACTGAATTTGCTCAGAAGCCAATGCTTTATGATTATGTAAACGGCGGTTTTATGGTTTTTAACAAAGAGTTTTTTAATTTTTTGAAGGAGGGAGACATGATAGAAGATGTCTTAGCTCGGCTAATACCTCAAAAACAAGTGGCGCTTTATAAACATGAAGGTTTTTGGTATGGGATGGATACTTATAAGGATTTTTTATTTTTAAATGAACTTTGGGAAAAAGACCCAAAATGGAAAATATGGGCAAACTGAAATCTAAAAGAGTAATCGTTACTGGCGGAGCCGGATTCATCGGCTCTCATTTAGTTAACGAACTAATAAAAAAAAATTACAAAGTGGTTGTGGTGGATAATTTATCGTCTGGTAGAAAAGAAAATATAAATCCGAAAGCAAAGTTTTATAAGATTGATGTGAGAAGCAAAACCATCGCCGAAATTTTCAAAAAAGAAAATCCCCAAATTGTTTTTCATCTGGCTGCCCAACCCTTAGTTGAAGAGGCATATAAAAATCCTTTTGAGGCGATAGAAACAAACGTTATGGGTACTGTAAATATTTTAGAGACCTGCAGAAATCAGCAAAATATAGAAAAAATTATTGCTGTTTCCTCTGACAAAGCATATGGTAGGGCAAAAGAACTGCCGTATAGAGAAACCTCTCCGTTAAAGGGTGACCATCCTTACGACGCATCCAAGTCAGCAGCTGATTTAATTGCCCAGGCATATTTTTCAACTTATGGCCTGCCGGTTATTGTCACAAGATTTTCCAATGTTTTCGGACCAGGCGACCTTAATTTTTCCAGAATAATTCCCGGCGCCTTGGAGGCCATTATAAAAAATAAAGAACTTTCTATAAGAAGCGATGGAAAGATGATTCGGGAATACACTTATGTCAAAGATATAGCCGACGGCTGCATAAAATTAGCTGAGAGCCAACAAAAAATCTATGGCCAGGCATTTAATTTCGGCAGCAAAAACATTTTCAGCGTTATAGATGTTGTAAAAAAAATAGACCAGGCGATTGGAACAAAAACAAATTACAAAATATTGAATATCGCAAAAAATGAAATACCAGAGCAGTATCTTGATTGGTCAAAAGCAAAAAAAATTTTAAATTGGCAGCCGAAAACAAGTTTTGAGCAAGGCATTAAAGAAATATATAACTGGTACAAAAATTTTTATTCAAGTTAATAAGATGAAAATTACATTTTTAGGAACCAATGGCTGGTATGATACAAAGACAGGCAATACTATTTGTACTCTCATAGAAACAAAAGATTATTTCATAATTCTTGATGCTGGCAACGGGTTTTATAAATTAGACGAATGCATTAAAAACGAAAAGCCGATTTATCTTTTTTTGAGCCATTTCCATCTTGACCATATTATTGGTCTGCACTGCAAAAATAAATTTAATTTCAAACAAGGGATTACTATTTATGGACAAAAAGGCACGAAAGATATTCTTAATAAAATAATCAATCAGCCATTTACCGTGCCTTTTCAAAGCGAGGCAATGCCGTATAGTGTGAAAATTTATGAATTATCCGAACAAAAAAATAATCTGCCATTTTCAACGGAATTTAAACTATTAGACCACTGGTCCCCCTGCATAGGATATAGATTTAAACTGGAAGGGAAAATAATTAGTTATTGCGTAGACACTGCTCCTTGTAAAAATTTCATAAAATTGGCCAAAAATGCTAACTTGCTTATTACAGAATGTTCTTTCAGAATTGGCGATAGAATTGGCGAACGCTGGAAAAAAGAAGTTCATCTTAATCCAGAAACTGCCGCTAAAATAGCCAAAGAGTCAAAGGTTAAAAAACTAGCATTAACTCACTTCGATGCCCACAAATATAAAACGTTAGAACAAAGAGAAGAAGCTGAAAAATATGCGAAGAAGATATTCAGAAATACTTTTTGCGCCACAGACGGTATGGCAATTGAAATTTGATAAAATAAAAAAGCGTGTTCTAGAGAACACGCCACACGACGATACACAGACGACCCGCAAAACTAGGTCAGGAACAGACCTTGGTATTCTCGGCAACGAATGCGCCGACTGCCGCAGGAATAATCCTGCGGCGGTGAGTCTCGATGGTTTTTTCCGGAAGCTGGTTTACGGGAAACCACTTTCCCACCAAGCTATCCGCGCTTTCGAGGGCGCAGAGATATACAATAGCAAGGAAGTGTCCCGTGGCTCCACTGGGATGGTTCACATTCGCGACAAATTGGGTTGAGGAAATATTTGTGCCGAACTCCTCTCTGGCAAGACGGTTAAAAACATCTCCGATCTCTTCTCTGGGCCGCATAACCGAACCGGGGCAGTGCCACTCGCCAGGATAAGTAGTGTCTGTTGGCGAACGTTTGGTCATGTACACTTCAACTTCTTGGGTCGAAGGATTCAGACGGAGACAAACTGCCTCAACTGACACACTGACAGTCACCCGGGCGAGAGCATTAAAAAGCTCTGTGCCGTAGGGCTTCGCTGGGTCAACAACTTCCAAGGCCTTAACAACATTGCTGTAATCTGGCATCTTTCACTTTCCTCTCAACATGGGTTGGTAAGGAGCGTGCGTGCGAACTAAATAATAACAAAATGTCATTAAAAAGTCAATAGCGAAACAAAAATGCAAAAACCATTTCTTTCAAAAATTGCAAATCAAATAGAAGGACGATCGTCTTTTGTGCTTTTAGATAGGGTAAAAAAATTGGAAAGAGCAGGTGAAAATATCATTCACTTTGAGATAGGAGACCCAGATTTTAATACGCCAAGTCACATAATAGAAGCTGCTTGCTCGTCTATGAAAAACGGAGAGACTCACTATGCAAGCTATATGGGCCTTTATGTTTTAAGAGAAGCAGTGGCAGAGACAACTCTTCATTCCAGAGGATTTAAACCAGCAATAGAACAAATTCTTGTTACGCCAGGAGCTAATATTATAATATATCTGGTAATTAAATGTTTGGTAAATCCAGGAGAAGAAGTAATAATTCCTGACCCGGGGTTCCCTACCTATTCTTCTGCCGCCAAACTTTGCGGAGCAGTTTGTGTAAGAGTTCCTCTGCTGGAAAAAAATGGATTTAGGATGAACCCAGACGATGTTAAAAAAGCCGTTACTGAAAAAACCCGGCTTATTATTATCAATTCCCCCAACAATCCCACTGGCTCTGTAATGACGCCGAAAGAATTGGACGAGATTTATAAGCTTGCAGAAGACAATGGCATCTATCTTCTTTCCGATGAAGTTTATTCAAGAATGATGTATGGCCAAACAAAGTTTTACAGTCCATCTTCTAATGATAAATGCATGCACACAACTATTTTGACCAATGGTTTCAGCAAGGCGTTTGCGATGACTGGCTGGCGTCTGGGGGTTGCTATAGGACCTAAGGAAATTATTGAAAAAATGGGGCTGCTGATACAAAATCTTTGCTCGTGCGTACCACCATTTGTGCAGAGGGGCGGCATAGCAGCCATAAAAGGCGACCAGACAGAAATTAAAAAAATAATGGAAACATATAAAGAAAGAAGAGACCTGCTTTTTGAAGAATTAAATAAAATCCCTGGCATAAGCTGCTTGAAACCCGAAGGAGCATTTTATATATTCTGCAATATCACCAAAACAGGAATGACGAGCGAAGAATTTGCTGAATTTATGTTAGAAAAGGCCAAGGTTTCATTATTGCCAGGAACCAGCTTCGGCCAATATGGCCAAGGATATGTCCGACTTGCTTATGCCAATAGCATCGAAAACATAAAAGAAGGATTAAAAAGAATGCGCAATGCGTTGAATAATTATGAAAAAAATTAAAGTTGCAATAATAGGCACGGGAAATATTGGCACTGATTTACTGATAAAAATACAAAGGTCAGAGATTTTAGAATGCGGGATGTTCACGGGAGTAAATCCGGACTCGGAGGGCATAAAAAGAGCCAAGGCAATGGGTGTGCCGACCTCGTTTGATTCAATAAAAGCAATAGAAAAGAATCCAGATTGCTGCGATATTGTTTTTGATGCAACATCGGCCTCATCTCACAAAATTCATGCCCCGATATTAAAAAAATTAAAAAAATATGTTATTGATTTGACTCCGTCTCAGGTTGGAAAAATGTGCGTTCCAGTTATCAATTTAGAAGAAGCCCTGAAAGAAGAAAATGTAAATCTTGTTACCTGCGGGGGTCAAGCAGTGACTCCTATTGCCTTTGCAATTATGAAAGTTCATCCTGAAATAAAATATATGGAAGTTGTTTCAGCAATATCTTCCAAATCCGCCGGAGAAGGCACGAGGGCCAACATTGACGAATACACCCAGACAACAAAAGATGCCATTACTGTATTTAGCAAGGTGCCAAAGTCCAAAGCGATTATTTCTTTGAATCCTGCTGAGCCGCCCGTGATAATGCACAACACGCTCTACGCACTCATAGAAAATCCAAAAATGGAAGAACTTAAAAAAGAAATTGCATTAATGGAAAAAAAAATACAAAAGTATGTTCCCAACTACAAAATATCTTTGGGTCCGATTTTTGAGAATGGAAGATTGACGACGATGATAGAGGTAATTGGTTCTGGCGATTTTCTGCCGAAGTTTGCCGGAAACCTTGATATCATAACTTCAGCCGCAATAAATGTCGCGGAAGAATACGCCAAAAAAGTTTTAATGAAATAACATGGATAATAAAATACTTTTTTTTGATTCTACACTTAGAGATGGGTCTCACGCAGTAAAACAGCAGATAAAGGCAGATGATATAAAAAATTATTGCAGACAAGCTGATGATGCGGGATTGTACACCATTATAGTGGGACACGGAAACGGTTTGGGCGCCTCATCTTTGCAGGTCGGCCTTTCTTTGCTGTCTGACGAAGAAATGTTAACCATTGCGCGCAAAGAACTTAAAAAAACCAAACTGGGAGCATTTCTTATTCCCGGGTTTGGCACTATAAAGGACAACATAGGGCCAGCCATTGATATCGGCGTTGACCTTGTTTGTATTGCTTCACACTGCACTGAAGCAGATATTACCAGCCAGCATATTAAATATGTGAGAGAAAGGGGCAAGGAAGCATACGGCGTGTTAATGATGCACCATATGACATCTGCAGAAAGATTATTGGAAGAAGCAAAAAAAATGCAGGATTACGGCGCCTTGGGCGTTATAATAATGGATTCTGCGGGCGCTTCAACCCCTGATATGGTTTCTGAAAGAATAAAAAAATTAGCAGATGCCCTTGATATAAAAGTGGGTTTTCACGCGCATAACAATTTAGGATTAGCTGTGAGCAATTCCTACACAGCAATAAAAGCAGGGGCTACAATAATTGACGGCACTCTGCGCGGATTTGGCGCTGGCGCAGGAAATTGCCAGTTGGAAGTTTTAGCCGGCCTTCTGCAAAAGCTTGAAATTAAAACCGGCTTGAATCTTTACAAGCTAATGGATATTAGCGACAATATTGTTGCAAAAATGATGCAGAGCCCTCAAGAAATAACATCGGTGAGTTTAGCCAGCGGATTGGCAGGTATTTTTTCCGGTTTTGCGCCCCATGTTAAAAAAGCTGCTGAAAAATTTGGCGTTGACCCGCGGGACATATTTTTTGAATTGGGAAAAAGAAAAATAATTGCTGGCCAAGAGGATTTTATTGTTGATGTTGCAATGGACTTGGCGAAAGAAAAAAAATCTAACCAACCAAAACAAAATGAAGGTCGCTGATTTCATCTTTAAATTTTTATCAGAAAAAGGGGTTGAAAATGTTTTTATGATATCTGGCGGGCAGGCCATGTTTCTTGTTGACGCGCTTTATCAAAATAAAGATAAAATAAAAACTATCTGCATGCACCACGAACAGGCAGCGGGAATGGCAGCTGATGCATATGGAAGATTGACTGGAAAATTAGGAGTGGCGCTTGTTACCGCGGGCCCCGCCGCAATAAATATAATCAATGGAGTTGTTGGCGGGTGGACCGATTCATCTCCGATGATGGTAATATCGGGCCAGTCAGCATTAAGCTTTGTGCAATACCAGCAAGCATCAAAAATAAGACAGCATGGAGTCCAGGGCATCAACATAAAACCGCTGGTTGAAAGTTTTACAAAATATTTTGTGACCGTAGATGATCCGGCCAAAATTCTTTATTATATGCAGAAAGCATATTATTTTGCCACAAACGGCCGCCCAGGCCCGGTGTGGATTGATGTGCCTTTAGATATACAAAAAATGGAGGTGCCTCAACATTTGACTGAAGAATTTACGCCACCAGAGAACATAAGCAATGGAGAATTATTCAATCAGCAAATATCACAAACATTGCAATTGATATCTGATTCTAAGCGGCCGATTTTTATTGTTGGCCAGGGAGTCAGAATAGCTCAGGCAGTAGACGAATTGAACAAAACTGTTGCACTATTAGACACACCCGTTTTAACGTCGCGCTTGGGTATTGATATAATGAGCAGCGACGACCGCTTATATGTTGGTCGTCCCGGAGGATATGGCGAAAGGTCAGCAAATTTTGCAATCCAAAATGCTGACCTGATAATCGCCGCGGGATGCAGATTGGCGTCGGCCCTAGTGGGTTTTGACCCGCAGGATTTTGGCAGAAATGCCAAAAAAATCGTAGTTGATATTGACAACAAAGAGCTTGAAAAACCGGGAATAAAAATAGATTTGAAAATCAACAGCGACACGAAAATTTTCCTTAAAGAATTACTGAAAAGAATTCCTGAAATTAAAAATAAAAATCATAAAGATTGGGTAGAAATGTGCAATGATTGGAAAAAAAGATATCCTGTTGTTTCGGATTCTTATAGGGATGAGAAACCGGTTAATTCTTATTATTTTACCGATAAATTGTCTGAGGCGGCGCAGAAAGACGATGTGATATTGCTTGATACGGGGTCCTGCTTTCACGTGGTCTGTCAAACATGGAAAATAAAAAAGGGGCAGAGATTTTTGACAACCGGCGGAATTTCTACAATGGGATATTGGCCAGCAGGCATCGGAGCTTGTGTTGCCAACAACAAAAAAAGGACAATTGTAATCACCGGCGACGGCAGCTTGCAGATGAATATTCAGGAATTTGCCACCATAAAACACAACAATCTGCCCATAAAAGTTTTTATTTTTAACAACAACGGCTATTTGCTGATAAGGCATACGCAAACAAATTTTATGGAGGGGAGATTGTTTGGCGAAGGCCCCGAAACTGGTGTCTGGTGCCCGGATTCTTTAAAAATCGCCCAAGCTTACGGAATCAAAGGCGTGAGAATAGATTCTGTAGATAATATTGAAGAAAAAATTAAAGAAGTCCTTGATTATGACGGCCCGGT
>JBEKVX010000029.1:0-10624 GCA_049513595.1 Candidatus Staskawiczbacteria bacterium
CGAAAACGCAAAAGTTTTGATGTCTGTTTCCGACAAAGATGTGAAGGCTAAAAAAGGAGATAAAAAATCAGATGTTGCAAAAGAAGTCGGAAAATTGATTGCTAAAAAAGCAATAGAAAATAAAATTGTCGCAGTCATTTTTGACAGAGGAGGATTCATTTTTCATGGCAGAGTAAAGGCATTAGCTGAAGGCGCAAGAGAAGGCGGATTAAAATTTTAAACAATAAACATGGCAGACGAAATTAAAAAAGAAGAAGTAAAACCAGTCGCAAAACCAAATGACGGCTTTGTGCCGATTCCCACAGGAGAAGACACAGCAAAACCAGCTGCAAATGCTCCAAGAGCTTATGGACAAGGTCAAAGGCAAGGATTTGGTGGACAGGGTCAAGGCCAAAACAGAAGGCCTGGTTTTGGACGTGCCGGATTTGGGAAAGACAGACCAAAAGATGAATTTACAACAAAAATGTTGGATTTGGCAAGAGTTACCAGAGTTACTGGCGGTGGAAAAAGAATGAGTTTTAGGGCAGTTGTTATTGCCGGAGATAAAAAAGGAAAAGTTGGTATTGGAATTGACAAAGGAAAAGACGTTTCTCAGGCAATTGAAAAGGCGACAAGACGGGCAAAAAAAGATTTGGTTTCGGTTGTTATTGTGGAAGGAACAATTCCTCACGAAGTTGAGGCAAAGTCCGGACCAGCAAGAATTTTATTGAAGCCACAGAAAAAAGGACGTGGCTTGGTTGCCGGAGGAGCTGTCAGGACAATTTGCGACTTAGCCGGAATCAAAAATATTTCTTCAAAAATTCTTTCCGGTTCAAAAAACAAATTAAACAACGCCAGAGCCACAATGGAAGCCTTAAAAAAATTAAAAGCGAAGAGATAATATTATGCAGATACACGAATTAAAACCAAAACATAAAAACAGAGATAAAAAAAGAGTTGGCAGGGGAGGAAAAAAGGGAACTTATTCGGGAAAAGGAATAAAAGGACAAAAATCCCGAGCCGGCAGAAAAATGGTGCCAATTATCAGGGAATTAATTAAAAGATATCCCAAATTAAAGGGCTACAGAAGTTTTGTTTTAGACGATTATTCGGCAGTTGTGAATCTTGAGACATTGGAAAAAATTTCAAAGGATGGCGAGACAATAAATCCGGAAAATTTGATTAAAAAAGGCATTGTTAGTAGAATGAAAGGAAGAGGACCCGGAGGGTACCCCAAAATTAAAATTTTAGGAACAGGAAAACTTACTAAAAAATTAGTTATAGAAAATTGTAAGACATCTAAAACAGCCAAAGAGGCAATTGAAAAAGCCGGAGGCACCATAAAGTAAAAACTATGTGGTACGACAAAATATTATTTCTTTTTAAAAACAAAGAGTTAAGGAATAAATTCCTTTTTGTGCTTTTTCTTTTCGTTGTATTCCGATTGGCGGCAAACATCCCAATTCCGGGAATCGGAGCTGAAAATTTAAGAAAATTCTTTGACCAAAACCAAGTTTTTGGCCTTTTAAATTTATTTACAGGAGGCGCTTTAAGCAATTTTTCTATTGTTTTGCTGGGACTCGGGCCATACATTACAGCTACAATTATTTTGCAGTTGTTAACAATGATTTTTCCTGGCTTGGAAAAATTGTATAAAGAAGAAGGCGAGTCGGGCCGCCAAAAATTTAACCAATATGGCCGGCTTTTAACAATTCCTTTGGCAGCGTTTGAGGGCTACGGAATGCTTACGGTTTTTGCCCGTGAAGGAATTATTACAGGACTTTCATTGCCCATTATGCTTTCAGCTATTTTAACAATTACAGCTGGCGCCATGTTTTTGATGTGGATTGGCGAGATTATTTCTGAGCAGGGAATGGGGAACGGAATTTCCTTATTAATTTTTGCCGGTATAGTTGCCAGAATTCCAATAAATATTTTTCAGACATTTTCAGCTTATAGCCCTTCGCAGATCCCTTCTTACGTGGCGTTTTTTGTGCTTTCTATAATTATAATTGCAGGAGTTGTTTTGATTACGGAAGCCCGCAGAAATATTCCGGTTTCCTATGCAAAAAGAGTCAGGGGAATGAAAATGTATGGTGGAACTTCAACATATTTACCGTTAAGCGTTAATCCGGCCGGAGTTATTCCAATTATTTTTGCGTTATCAATTTTATTGTTTCCGGGAATGATTGCCAGCTATTTTGGAACATATGCGGGACTTGTCGGGACTATGGCTACAAATGTTGCTTGGTTTTTTAACAATGTTTGGATCCATGGAGTTTTATATTTTTTGCTGGTTATTCTTTTTACGTATTTTTATACTGCAGTAACTTTTGACCCGAAAACAATTGCTGAAAATTTGCAGAAAATGGGCGGATTCGTGCCCGGAGTAAGGCCGGGGAAATCAACGGCTGATTTTATGAAGCACATTTTAAACAGGGTGCTGTTTACCGGCGCAATATTTTTAGGATTAATAGCCATTTTGCCTTCAATTGTTGCCGGACTCACCGGCGTTACCGGATTTACGTTTTTGGTTGGAGGCACTTCGCTTTTAATCGTTGTCAGCGTTGTTTTGGATACAATGCGTCAAATTAATGCGCAACTTCAAATGCGCGAATACGAAACGTTTTAATGAATAGACAAGTTATAATTTTATTTGGACCGCCAGGAGCCGGTAAAGGAACCCAGGCAGAACTTTTGGCCGATAAACTGGGCTTCCATCATTTTGAGTCCAGTAAGGTTTTGGAAGCATTTTATAAAAAAGAAAATCCGGAAAAAGTGATTGAGGCAGATGGCGAAAAATTTAAGATTGCTGACGAAATAAAGCGCTGGAAGACGGGGCTTCTGAACAGCCCAAAATTTGTAGTTGAATTATTTTCTCAAAGAATAAAAGATTTAGCTGACGAGGGCGAATCCATTGTTTTTTCCGGTTCTCCGAGGACAGTTTACGAGGCAGAAAAAGAGATTCCTCTTTTTATTAAGCTTTACGGATTAAAAAATATAAAGCTTGTGATGCTTGAATTAACTCCGGAGACAACAATTTTCAGGAATTCGCATAGAAAAATTTGCGAGTTAATACGCCATTCAATTTTGTTCAACGAAGAAACTGAAAAACTGACAAAGTGTCCGCTGGATGGCTCGGTTTTGGTTGCCAGAAAAGGATTAGATGATGTGGAAACAATTAAGAAGCGCTTGCAGGTTTTTCATGACGAAACTTTGCCCGTTTTGAAAGTTGCAGAAAAATTAGGATTAAGGGTAAATAAGATAGATGGCGAACAATCAGTTGCAGACGTTTACAAAGACGTCTTATCGGCAATAAAATGATAAACGTCAAAACAGAAGAAGAAATAAAAATAATTGCTGAAGGTGGAAAAATTTTAGCTGCTGCCATTAGGAATTTAGAGAAAATAGCAAAGCCAGGAATTACCACCGGGGAATTAGACAAGGCTGCTGAGGCCTTTATTTTGTCTGCGGGGGCAAAGCCGGCCTTCAAGGGTTATGACGGCTTTCCTTTTTCTTTGTGCGCCTCGGTAAATGAAAATATTGTTCATGGCTATCCTTCAGATTATATTTTAAGAGACGGCGATTTATTGAAATTGGATTTGGGCGTTTTGTACAAAGGTTTTAATACTGATTCAGCGATAACACTTGCTATCGGCAATGTTTCTTTTGAAGCGAAGCGCCTGATGAATGTCACAAAAAAATCGTTGCGGTTGGGAATTAAAAAAGCAAAAATTGGAAACACAATTGGAGATATTGGAAATACAATACAGCGATTTGTTGAGGACCAGGGCTTCGGAGTTGTTAGGGATTTATGCGGACACGGAATTGGAAAAAATTTACACGAAGATCCAAAAATTCCAAACTTTGGCAAACGTGGCTCTGGAGAAAAATTAGTTGAAGGAATGGTAATTTGCATTGAGCCAATGGTCACAGCAGGGGATTACAATTTAAGAAAATCCGACGACGGCTACGGCTACGCCACGCGCGACAACTCTTTGTCAGCCCACTTTGAACACACGATTGCCATAAAGAAGTCGGGACCAAAAGTTTTGACAGAATAATTTTTGTGGTAAAATTAAACATATGAGAAATTTAATTGCAGGGAACTGGAAGATGAATCCGGTTTCAAAGAAAGAAGCAGAAGAAATTTTTAACGGAATCAAAAAAGGAGTTAACGGAACAACTTCGGAAGTTGTTGTTTGTCCACCATTTTTGTATCTGTCGGAGTTGAAAGGTTTGATGCTCGGGGCACAAAATATATTTTTTGAAGATAAGGGTGCGTTTACCGGAGAAATTTCCGGAGCAATGTTAAAGGATTTGGGAGCTGAATATGTAATAATCGGGCATTCTGAAAGAAGAAAATATTTTGGTGAAACAGATGAAATTGTAAACAAAAAAATAAAAAAAGCGCTGGATGTTGGATTAAAAGTTATTTTTTGCATTGGCGAAACCGCAGAAGAACGCGATGCCGGCAAAAAAAATGAGGTTTTGAAAAGGCAAACGCAAGACGGATTAAAAGATATTGTGGATATTGATAATATAAATGTTGCTTATGAGCCGGTGTGGGCAATTGGAACCGGAAACAATTGCAGTGTTGAGGAAACAAAAGAGTCACTTGATTTTATTCGGCAATTTGTAAAAAAAGATACGCGAATTTTATACGGTGGAAGCGTAAAAAGCGAAAACTCCGGCGAATATATCAAGTCCGCCGGAGCAAACGGATTGCTGGTTGGCGGCGCATCGTTAAACCCAGAAGAATTTGTAAAAATTGTAAAGTCAGCGGAGTAATCAAAAAGGTTGACTAAGTCAACCTTTTTGATTATGGTAAAGTATTATGTCTAGCGAGATATTAAACAACGGGCATTTTTTTAGCCCGAGCAAAGGCAATTTAGGTTTAGACGAGGTAATTAAAGAGATTTTTGGTTATATGTCAGAATCCCCAGAGCATCAGTATGAGATTGTGGTTGGATGCGATTCGCCTTCGTCTGACAAGCCATTTTTCCCGATTGCAATTGTGATTTTGAGAGTTGGCGCCGGCGGCAGATTTTTTCTGAAAAAAATGCAGTATCCGGATTCTTTTTTGAAAAGATTTGCAAATATAAACTGGAAAAACAGAATTCTGCAGGAAGTTTATTTATCTTGCGAACTGGCCTTGTCTTTGAGGGAGGTTTTGGAAAAAGAAAACAAACTTGGTTTAAAATATCAATTTGAATATATTCACGCAGATGTGGGCGAGCAAGGCAAAACAAAAGAAATGGTAAAAGAAGTGGTTGGCTTGATAAAGGGCAATGGCTTTGAGCCGCGAATAAAACCGCAATCATTTGCGGCAACCGTTGTGGCAGACAGATACACATAACGAAATTTTAATTTTAAAAGACGCCGGAAATGGCGTTTTTTGTTTTGTTTTCTTGCATTTGTTGAAATTATTTGATATGTTAAAAGCGGTTCGTTGAAATCCCGATGGTTTAATGCCGCGTGACTGTTCCGAGACCGTCTTGGGAGACGCGTTCCGTCTGTAAAGAGCTGAGTGCATGTCCTCCCAAAAGATATGTATCTCTGGCCCCAAGGGTCTGCCTTCGGCGTCTGTTTTCTGGGGATTTACAGACAGGCAGGCGTAACCACGCTGGAAAAAACAACTCGGCCGACTTTCACACCGGTGCACATGTGCGAGCCCCAGGTTTTTCCCATTAAACCATCACTTTTTCCTTATGCGTCGATTTCGACGCTCTTTTTTTGCATAAAATTATTTTTTGAGGTAAAATAATAAAATATGAAGTCGTCGGAGCTGAGGACTAAATTTTTGGAATTTTTTGAAAAACATGGACACAAGATAATTCCCAGCGCTTCTTTGATTCCGGAAAATGACCCGACAGTTTTGTTTACAACTGCGGGAATGCATCCATTGGTGCCATTTTTATTGGGTCAAATCCATCCTGAAGGAAAACGGCTGGCTGACGCGCAAAAATGCATAAGAACCGTGGACATTGATAATGTTGGCGACGATGTTCACCTAACCTTTTTTGAAATGTTGGGGAACTGGTCTTTGGGCGACTATTGGAAGGAAGACGCCATAAAATGGAGTTTTGAATTTTTGACAAAGGAGTTAAATATTCCTTTGGAGCGCCTGGCCGTTTCTTGTTTTGCCGGTGACAAAGACGCGCCGAAAGATGAAGAATCATCTAAAATTTGGTTGAGTTGTGGAATTAAAAAAGAACGCCTTGCATTTTTACCCAAAGAAGATAATTGGTGGGGACCAGCAGGAAAAACCGGTCCGTGCGGTCCGGATACAGAAATGTTTTACTGGAAGTTAAATGATGTGCCAGCTCCGGAAATTTTTGATGCAACAGATAAAAATTGGGTTGAAATATGGAATGATGTTTTTATGCAGTACGTAAAAGATGAAAATGAAAATTATCTGGGAGCTGACCAGAAAAACGTTGATACTGGAATGGGAATGGAAAGAACGCTGGCGGTCTTAAATGGAAAAGAAAACGTTTATGAAACAGATTTATTTTCGCCGATTTTAGAAAAAATTGAAGAATTATCCGGAAAAAAATATTTTGAAAATAAAAAATCTTTTAGAATTATAGCCGACCACGTGAGGGCATCTGTATTTTTGGCATCTGAAGAAATTATGCCTTCAAATGTTGAGCATGGTTACATTTTAAGAAGATTATTGAGAAGAGTAATCAGATATGGAAAGGCGTTGCAAATGCCAAAGGATTTTTTAACTGATTTAATAAAATCGGTCATTGCAATTTATAAAGATGCTTACCCGGAATTGGCGGAGAGCGAAGAAGGGGTCATTTTTATTGTCCGACAAGAGGCGGAAAAATTTGAAAAGACATTGGAAAACGGATTAAGAGAGTTTGAAAAACTTAAAAGTGTATCCGGAAAAGACGCCTTTAATCTTTATCAGTCATACGGATTTCCAATCGAAATGACGCAAGAATTGGCGAAAGAAAAGGGAATTGAAGTTGATGTTGAAGAATTTAAGAAAGAGTTGAAAAAGCATCAGGATCTTTCAAGGACAGCTTCTGCTGGGATGTTTAAGGGCGGATTGGCGGATAATTCAGGGCAAACCACAAAATTACATACTGCGGCGCATTTGATGCTGGCCGGATTGAGAAAGGTTTTGGGAAATGATGTTTATCAAAAAGGAAGTAATATTACTGCTGAGCGCCTGAGGTTTGATTTTTCGCATAAAGAGAAGATGACCAGTGAACAAATAAAAGATGTAGAAAATTTTGTAAATGGTATAATAAAAAAAGACCTGCCCGTCTCCTTTGAAGAAATGACCCTAGAACGGGCCAGAGAATTAAATGCTATGGGTGTTTTTGAGTCAAAATACGGAGAAAAAGTTAAGGTCTATACAATCGGTTCGGGCAATGAAGTGGTTAGCAGGGAAATTTGCGGCGGGCCACACGTGGAAAGAACAGGAATCTTGGGACATTTTAAAATTATAAAAGAAGAAAGTTCTTCCTCAGGCGTGAGGAGGATAAAGGCAATATTAGAATAATAAAATTATTAATACCATGCCAAAAAAAATATACGACATCAAGCCGCCGAAGGTGGCGCACAAAGTAGAAAAAGATTTAAAGGAATTTTTAGCTGAAAATAAAAAAACAAAAAAGCAAAATGTTCGTCATAAAAAAGAGGGACGTTCTATTCGGTGGCCCGTTTCAATCGGGATTTTAATAATTGTGCTTGTGGTCATCGTATATTTATTTTTTAAATTGCCGAAAGCAGATATTGTGATTTGGCCGAAGGTTGAGGCACTAAGTTTTCAGCAGACAATAATGGCAGACAAATCAGCTGGCGCGATTGATGCGACAAAAGCCGTTATTCCGGCGCTATATTTTGAGGCATCAAAAACCGAGACGCAGGATTTTCCGGCGACCGGAAATGCATCAAGCGGAGGGCAGGCATCTGGCACAATAACTGTTTATAATAAATTTGATCCGCCAACTCCATTTACATTAAAAACCGGCACGCATTTTATGTCCGACTCAGGAAAACTTTTTGTGGCTTTGCAAAAAATTGTAATTCCGGCAGCCCAAAAATCGGGAAGCACAATTACGCCAGGATCGGTTCGGGTACAAGTTCAGGCAGCGGATGGAGGAGACAGTTATAACATAGCTCCTTCAAATTTTTCAGTTCCCGGGTTAAAAGGCACAGCATATTATTACAGCATTTATGCCGTATCAACCAGCGCCATGACAGGCGGCGCCGCCGGCAAAGTAAAAAAAGTGACAGATGACGACATAAGCGGCGCCAACGATGTTTTGACTAAAAAAACAACAGATG
Organism: Candidatus Staskawiczbacteria bacterium; assembly: GCA_049513595.1. Lineage (GTDB taxonomy): Bacteria > Patescibacteriota > Minisyncoccia > Minisyncoccales > Staskawiczbacteraceae > XYD1-FULL-39-28. Next base: position 8,290 of record JBEKVX010000029.1, read on the forward strand.
ACGCCGTATCGGCATTAAAAAGCCAGATTTCTTCGGATTATATTTTGCTAGATAATGCAATTTCCACAAATGTAACCAACGCATCAACCAAAACAAAATCTGGAACAGTGGCTGACAATTTCACTTACCAGGTAACAGTTAAAGCGAGTTGCTTGGCATTTAAAAAAGCGGATTTAGACCAATTCGCAGAAAATTATATTGCTTCTCAGATGCCGGAAGGAGATACTTTGTTAAATAATAGTTTCAAAATAAATTATTCAGCAAGCGCAGTGGATGTTTCGGGCGGGAAGGCAACGCTTAATTTAAATTTTTCATCTGGCGTTTACCAAAACATTGATAAAAATTCTTTGTCTTTATCAATGCTCGGCGAAAATGCCAGCCAAATAAATCAAACCCTCAATAATAGCTTGCAGGACCAGATGTCTAAAGTGCAAATTAATTTTTGGCCGTTTTGGGTGACCAAAGCGCCGGATAATCAAAATAGAATTAATGTAGAGCTAAAATTCCAGTAAAGTATTGACTATTTAAGATAGATTTGTTAATATTACAAATTATACAAATGCCCCCAAAAGAGGGAAAAAATAATCAAATTATAAAAAAAGAAGGAAGGGTCGTAGAGGCTTTACCGAATGCCTTTTTTAAGGTAGCGTTAGATGACGGGAGAGAGATTTTAGGATTTCTTTCGGGAAAGATGAGAATGAACCGAATTACTATTTTGCCCGGCGACAAAGTTTCTTTGGAAATGAGCCCATACGACGAAGGAAAAGGCAGAATCGTTTATAGATTAAAGTAAAAATTGCTGACGCAATTATTGAAACCTTTTAGGTTTTCAATTTTTTTAGTAAATCAACAAACATGAAAGTCAGGCCATCGATTAAAAAAATTTGCAACGATTGTAAAATCATCAGAAGAGAGGGGGTAATTTATGTTATCTGCAAAAAAAATCCTAAACACAAACAGCGTCAGGGTTAACTGGTAGCTGGTTAACTGGTTCTCTGGTTAATAACTAGTAAACTGGTAAACTAGAAAACTAGACAACGAATTTTATGCCGCGTATAGCTGGGGTAAATATACCCGAAAACAAAAGAATAGAAATTGCTTTGACCTACATTTACGGAGTGGGCAGGCCTTTGAGTAAGAGAATTTTAGATGAATTAAAAATAAATATAAATACTAAGGCGTCGGCTTTAACAGCAAAAGAAGTTAACGATTTGAAGGATTATATTGAGAAAAATTATAAAATTGAAGGCGACTTGCGAAGGCAGGTTATGATAAATGTCAAACGACTGAAAGATATCGGTGCCTGGAGAGGGTTGAGGCATATTAAGGGCTTGCCGGTAAGAGGACAAAGAACAAAAACAAACAACAGAACTGTCAGGGGAAATGTCAGAAAAACAATGGGTTCTGGCAGAAAACCGCCGGCAGCACCAACATAGAAATTGCTAGCGCAATTTATATAATTACGTCGCTCGGTTCAAATGAAAATAAATTTTCATTTATCCCTCGCTAGTAATTATAAAATCTAACAAAAAATGGGAAAAAAACACGTTATAGAAACAAATCAAGAAGAAGCAATAAAAGAGCAGGAAAAAATTGATAAATCGGTTGGCAAAGAGGTCAAGGTAAAGTCGACTGCGGTTGCCGGAGTTCAGGAAGGAAAGGTCTATGTTTCTTCTTCTTACAACAACACAATTTTAACTCTTACAAATTCAAAGGGGCAGGTTTTGGCGTGGAAATCGGCGGGGTCTGTTGGATTTAAGGGAACAAAAAAATCAACTTCTTTTGCCGCTTCCAGGGTTGCAGAAACCATTGCAAATATCTGTAAAAAACTAGGCATTGAGAAAATAGAGGTCTTAATAAGAGGCATCGGAGCTGGCAGAGAATCGGCTGTAAGAAGTTTAGTGACGCAGGGCTTAAATGTTGTTTCAATAAAAGATGTAACGCCCCTTCCGCACAACGGATGCAGGCCTAAAAAAGTAAGACGCGTGTAAAAAATGAAATACGATCAATGTAAAACTTGCAGACGACTGGGACAAAAACTCTTTTTAAAGGGCGAGCGTTGTTTTTCGCCAAAATGCGCCATGGTGAGAAGGGCTTATGCTCCAGGTCCCCAAAAAAAAAGAAGGGGGGGAGCTGCATCAGAATATAAAAAATCATTGGAAGAAAAGCAGACCTTAAAAAAATGGTACGGGCTTTCTGAAAGGCAGTTTAAGAGATATGTGAAAGAGACGCTGGAAAAAATGGGCAAGGTTGATGATGTTTCAGCCGAACTTATCAGGCGGTTAGAAAAGCGTTTAGACAATGTTATTTTTCGCCTGGGATTTGCAAAGTCGCG
>JBEKVX010000030.1:0-10370 GCA_049513595.1 Candidatus Staskawiczbacteria bacterium
GGCGCATGAAAGCCCGATGTCAGCGGTCTGTATTAGCGTAAGCCGAAAGCCCTGGAGACGTTGTCTCGTCTTGTTTCAGCATCGTCGGGGTCGTCCGTAGATGCGGCTGGCGGTTCGGGAGTTTCCCGGGCGCCGCCCTCTATTTCGAGTTGCCGTTGTTCCAGTTCTATGAGAACCGAATTTTGCGGCGGGTCGGGAGTTTCCCGCTTGAAAATAAGTCGGAATTTTCCGCCGTCCATGTACAAAGGCAGAACGCTTACCAGTTCCCACCCTTTTCTTTCAGGCTTTCTTGCGATAGGAAGAATCCAGTCGGCGCTAGGAGCCATATCTTCTTCATATTCCCAATTCACGGCGTTTCTCCTTTTTTGCCCGCCGAAGCTTCAGCGAAGGCGGGGCGAGGGTTTCCGATTCATTTGTCAAACACGTCTGAATATAGTATAATCAAATTACAAGAATTGTCAACAATTTGTAAATAACACTTGACTTATTAAAAAAACTATAATAAACTAAATTTATTATTAAAATTAACTAATAAATAAAAAAATGGCAGAAAAATTTGAGAGGTCTAAACCTCACGTAAACGTTGGTACCATTGGCCACGTTGACCATGGCAAAACCACATTGTCAGCCGCAATTATGAAAATTTCAAAATTGCGCGGTTTTAAATCGTCAGATAAAAACGTTGACCAGATTGACGCTTCACCCGAAGAAAAAGCCAGGGGTGTGACAATTTCCATTACTCACCTGGAATTTGAAACAGCCAAAAGGCACTATGCTTTAATTGACTGCCCCGGACACGCTGACTACATTAAAAACATGATTACGGGAGCCGCTCAAATGGACGGCGGAATTTTATTGGTTTCTGCCCCAGACGGACCAATGCCTCAGACAAAAGAGCACATTCTTTTAGCAAGACAAGTTGGCTTGCCATCATTGGTTGTGTTTATGAACAAATGCGATATGGTTGACGACCCAGAAATTTTGGACTTAGTCGAATCAGAAGTCAGAGAACTCTTGAAAAAAAACAAATATCCTGGAGATGAAATTCCTATTATAAGAGGTTCGGCTTTAAAAGCATTGGATGCCAAATCAGCTGACGACCCAAATGCAAAATGCATTATTGAACTATTGGATGCAGTTGACAATTATATTCCAGAGCCAAAGAGAGAATTAGACAAGCCGTTTGCTATGGCTATTGAAGATGTTTTCTCAATTGAAGGAAGGGGAACAGTGGCAACCGGAAGAATTGAAAGAGGAATTGTAAAACCAAATGATGAAGTTGAAATTATTGGTATCAGGCCAACGCAGAAAACAGTTGTTGTTTCAGTTGAAATGTTCCAGAAGTCATTGGACGAAGGAAGGGCTGGCGATAACGTTGGAATTTTATTGCGCGGCTTGAAAAAAGAAGATGTTGAAAGGGGTCAGGTAATTTGCAAACCAGGTTCAATTACGCCTCATACAGAATTTGAGGGAGAAGTTTATGTTTTGACAAAAGAAGAAGGCGGACGCCACACCCCATTTTTTACTGGCTACAAGCCCCAGCTTTACATCAGAACATCTGATATCACCGGGGACGTAACTTTGCCGGAAGGAACAGAAATGGTTATGCCTGGTGATACCGCCAGCTTAAAGGTTAAATTAATCGTTCCAATTGCGCTGGAAGAAAAAGGAAATTTTGCCATCAGAGAAGGCGGAAAAACAGTTGGAGCTGGAGTTGTAACAAAAATTATCAAATAATTTTCATCAATGCCTGTCGCAAAAAAAACAACAACGGCTGCGAGAAAAAGGACTGTAAAAAAAATAGCGGATAAGATTGAAAAGCCGGAGGCCCAGGTTGGCTTAAAGCTCCGCATAAAGCTCAGGGCATACGACCACAAAATAATTGACAATTCTGCGCGCCAGATAATTGACATTGCAAACAGGTACGGAGCAGAAGTTATAGGGCCAGTGCCTTTGCCGACAGAGATATTAAAATACACTGTAAACAGGTCAAGCTTCATACACAAGAACGCCAGAGAGCAGTTTGAAATGAGAGTTCACAAAAGAGTAATTGATATTTTAAATCCCAGCCAGGAAATTATAGAAGCGTTGAGAGATCTGAATTTGCCGTCGGGCGTTGACATTACAATCAAAATTTAGTAAGATGTTTAATTACAGACAATAGTTAACTTTCCCGGCTTCGGTCGCGGATAACAACATTGCCACAAAAATGGGCAATATTAGCCCATTTTTAGTTAATATTATGAAATTTATTTTAGGAAATAAAATTGGAATGTCTCAGATGTTTGATAAAAATGGCAAATTGACGCCAGTTACTTTAATTTTGGCTGGACCCTGCTATGTTTTGCAGAAAAAAAATAAAGAAAAAGATGGTTACGAGGCCCTACAGGTCGGTTTTATCAAAATAGAAAAGAAAAATAGAATAGGCAAATCGATGAAGGGTAAAGAATATAAAAATATAAAAGAATACAGAGCGACCGATGAAAACTTGAAAGTTGGAGATGAAATAAATATTTCTACATTTTCAGAGGGAGAAAATGTGAAGGTTTCCGGAATGTCAAAAGGAAAGGGCTTCCAGGGCGGGGTAAAAAGGCACGGATTTTCGGGAAGAAATGCAACCCACGGAGTAAAGCACGAGCACAGAACGCTCGGTTCAACTGGCTCAAGATTTCCCCAGCACGTCAGAAAAGGAAGAAAAATGCCGGGCAGAATGGGATTTGAAAGGGTTTCTGTAAAAAATTTAAAAATAATGAAGGTTGATAAGGATAATAATTTATTGGTCTTAAAAGGAGCGGTTCCGGGAAGAACCGGCGCCTTGCTTGAAATAAAATCATAAAATGAAATTTCCAGTTTACAATCAGGAAGGAAAAGAGGAAGGAAGCATGAACTTGCCGAAAGAAATTTTTGAAGTGAAATTTAACGCTGATTTGGTGCACCAGGTTTCGGTTGGATTGTCGGCAAACAAAAGGCAAATTTCCGCTCATGCAAAGATTAGAAGCGAAGTGCGCGGCGGAGGTAAAAAACCATGGAGGCAAAAAGGAACAGGACGTGCCAGGCACGGGTCAATTCGCTCTCCATTATGGAAAGGCGGAGGAGTTACTCACGGCCCAAGAAACGATAGAATCTTTGCAGTGGAAATTCCTAAAAAAATGAGAAGAAAGGCGCTGTTTATGGTTCTGTCTGAAAAAGCAAAAGATAAGACATTGGTTGTTTTAGACAAAATTGAATTGGAAAACGGAAAAACAAAAGAAATGGCTTCTTCTTTGGCAAAATTACCATGCAAAAATACCACGACATTAATTGCTATGCCAGATTATGATAAAAAAGTATTTTTAGCCGCACGAAATATCAAAAAAACATCCATTGAAGACGCAAGAAATTTAAATGTTCTGGATTTATTGAATCACAAATATTTATTGCTGACAAAGGATAGCATTAAAACAATTGAGAAAGTTTTTGTTAAATAAAAATGGCATTATTCGATTTTTTAAAAAAGAAAAAACAGATTGAAAAGGCAAAGGAGGGAAAAAAAACCGAAAGAAAACCGGCAAAGAAATCCGATAAAATTTCAGTTGAAAAAAAACAAGAGCCGGTAAAAACAGAATCTCCTTATGTAAAGACGCCGGCTACTAAAGCAAAGAATGTAAAATTTTCATACGAGGCAATAAAACAGCCGCATATATCTGAAAAGGCCACTGATTTAGGAGAAAAAAACCAATATATATTTGAGGTTTCGCCGAATTACAATAAAAATGAAATAAAAAATGCAGTTGAAGGAATTTATGGGGTGGATGTTTTATCGGTCAATGTGATAAAAATTCCGGCAAAAAAAAGGCGATTGGGAAAAACAGAGGGCTGGAGAAAGGCATATAAAAAAGCGGTCGTTAAGATAAAAGAAGGACAAAAAATAGAGATTTTGTAACATAGAAATTAAAAATTTATATAATTACGTCGCTCGGTTCAAATGAAAATATCAATATAATTACTGCGTTCGGTCAGAATAAAAATAAATTTTTATTCTTTCCTCACTTGTAATTATAAATTTTCATTTATCTCTCGCTAGAAATTATGAAAACATACAAACCAACAACGCCATCGAGAAGGGGAATGACAGGAATTGACTTCTCTTTGCTTACAAAGAAAGAACCGGAGAAGTCGCTCTTGAAATACGTGAGAAGAAGCGTTGGCAGATCGCCATCAACAGGAAGAATAACAGTCAGACACAAAGGCGGCGGAGTAAAAAAGTTTTACAGAGTTATTGAATTCTCGCAGACCAAAATGAATTTAGCGGCAAAAGTAATTGCTTTAGAATATGACCCAAACAGAACGGCATTTATTGCTTTGATACAATACGCAGACAAAACAAAACAATATATTATTGCTCCACAGGATTTGAAAGTTGGACAAGAAATTATTTTTTCAGAGAATGCCGCGCTAACTTCGGGAAACCGACTCAAATTAAAAAATGCGCCGGTTGGAACCGCGGTCTACAATGTTGAACTGGAAGCCGGAAAAGGCGGAAAAATTGTAAGGTCAGCTGGAAGTTCAGCTCAGGTTTTAGCTCGCGACGGCGACTATATAAACTTGAAAATGCCGTCCGGAGAAATTAGAAGATTCAGCGGCGAATGTTTTGCATCAATTGGAATGGTTTCAAATCCGGAAAACAGATTTTACAGAGTTGGAAAAGCAGGAAAAAACAGACACAAAGGAATAAGGCCATCAGTGAGGGGCTCGGCAATGAATCCGGTTGACCATCCGCACGGCGGAGGAGAAGGCAGGCAGCCAATTGGTTTGAAATATCCAAAAACTCCCTGGGGAAAACATGCTTTGGGAGTAAAAACAAGAAACAGAAAAAAATGGTCAAATAAATTAATCATTAGCAGACGCAAAAAATAGACATGGCAAGAAGTTTAAAAAAGGGTCCGTATATTGACGAAAGATTGCTTTCAAAGGTTTTAAATTTGAGGAAAGACGAAAAGAAAATTATTAAAACCTGGGCAAGGCATTCTACAATTTCTCCGGAAATGGTTGGTCACACATTTGGCGTGCATAATGGAAAGGATTTTGTGCCGGTTTATGTCTCAGAAGATATGGTGGGACATAAGTTAGGAGAATTTGCAGCAACAACAAAATTTGTGAGGCACGGAGGCAGAATGCAGAGGGAAATAGAAGCGGGAGCCGAGCAAAAAGAAGCGGCGAAAGTTGAACAGGCGGCAGTACCGGCAGCTTCGGCAAAACCAGCGGCTAACAAAAAATAAACATATCGCTACGCTATCATTTAATATTATGGAAATCAAAGCTAAGTTATCAAATTTAAGAACAGCGCCAAGGAAAGTCAGACAGGTTGTTGACTTGGTCAGGGGAAAAAGAGTGCCAGAGGCGCAGTCCATTCTTTTGTTTACCGTCAATAAAAGCGCCCGCCCGGTTTTGAAACTTTTAAATTCAGCAGTTGACTCGGCAAAAAAGAATAACCAATTAAGCGAAGAAAATTTATTTATTTCAAAAATTACTGTTGACGAAGGCCCAAAATTAAAAAGATGGCATCCGATGTCCCGCGGCAGGGCATATCCTATTTTGAAAAGAAGCTCGCATATTGTTTTGATATTAAATGAGATAACACCGAAAGCGGTGAAAGAAACAAAAAATGAAAGCATTAAAAAACCACAAGTAAAAAATACCAAAAAGGCAGTTAAAAAAGAAATTAAATCGAAGAAAAAAACAACAAAAAAATCATAACTATGGCACATAAAGTCCACCCAAAATCATTCAGAATAAAAGGAACAGAGGACTGGAATATCCGCGGTTTTTATGGCAAGAAAATGCCCCAATATTTGGAGGAGGACTTTTTAATCAAGGACTTTTTAAGAAAAAAGTTGGCAGAAGCATCGGTAGCAAACATAGAAATAGAACATTCGGCCAATAAGCTTAACATTATAATTGAAACAGCAAGGCCAGGTTTGATTATTGGCAGAGGCGGAGGAGGAATTGACGCCTTAAAAACCGAAATAGAAAATAAAATTGCAAAAAAAATAAAAAATAAATCAAAAAGAGAATATAAATTAGAAATAAAAGAAGTAAAAAATCCCTGGATTTCAGCTGCTTTGGTCGCCCAGATGGCAGCTCAGCAGATTGAAAAAAGAATTCCATTCAGGCAGGTTTTAAAAAAATCTATTGAAAGAGTTATGACAAACCGAGAAGCAAAAGGAATCAGAATGGAAGTTGCCGGACGATTAAACGGAATTGAAATTGCCAGGCGAGAATGGCTTGGTCAAGGACGATTGCCAAGAAACACAATCAGGGCTGACATTGATTACGCGCAGGACGAAGCACAATGCACTTACGGAAAAATTGGAATAAAGGTCTGGATATATAAAGGAGAAAAATTTGAATAAAAAACATGGGAATACTAATGCCAAAAAAAGTTAAACACAGAAAGTGGCACAAAGGAAGAGGGAGAAATCGTGTTGGAATTGAAACAAGGGCAACCGAAATTAATTTCGGCAGTTTTGGATTAAAGGCATTGGAAGCAAAATGGCTGACATCCAGACAGCTGGAAGCAGCCAGAAGATATATTATAAGATATATGAAAAAAGGCGGAAAGCTTTGGATAAGGGTTTTTCCGGACAAGCCAGTCACTTTTAAGGGGTCTGAAGTCGGAATGGGCGGCGGAAAAGGCGGAGTTGACCATTATGTTTATCCGATAAAACCAGGCAGAATGATTTTTGAAATAGATGGATTGAAAGAAGATGTTTCAAGGGAAGCATTGGAAGGCGCAGGACAAAAGTTGCCAATCAAGACAAAATTTGTTAAAAAAGATACGTTGGGTTAAAAATATGAAAACATCAGAACTAAGAAAAAAAGACAAAAAAGAACTGGAAAAAACAGTTCACGAATTGCAAAAAAAGCTGAGCGATCTCAGGTTTAAATTTTCGTCAGGCAAATTAAAAAATGTAAAAGAGATTAATAATTCCAAAAAAGAAATTGCCAGAATATTAACCATTTTAAAGGAAACAAAAAATGTCTAAAAAAACATTACAGGGAATTGTGGTTTCAGATAAGATGCAAAAAACAGTTGTGGTTGAAGTTGAAAGAATTAAAGAGCACCCAAAATATAAAAGAAGGTTTAAGGTCCACAAAAAATTTAAAGCCCACGACCAGATGGGGCAATTTCATATAGGGGATAAAGTTGTAATAGAAGAAACAAAACCGATTTCCAAAGATAAAAATTGGATAGTAATTAAAAAGATTTAACATACAAACATGATTCAGCCAAGATCAATGTTGAAAGTCGCAGATAATTCCGGAGCAAAAATTATCCAGGTTATTAATGTGCCTGGCGGAACTCGCAGAAGATATGCCCAGTTGGGAGACATTGTTGTGGCTGCGGTAAAAAAAGCAGAACCAAGAAAATTAGTTAAAAAACACGACAAAGTAAAAGCGGTAATCATAAGACAGCATAAAGAATATAAAAGAGCCGACGGTTCTTACATTAGGTTTGACGACAACGCGGCTGTAATTTTGGGAGATGGCAAAGAACCCAAAGGAACCAGAATTTTGGGTCCGACAGCGAAAGAATTAAAAGATAAGGGTTTTGGCACAATAGCAATGATGGCGTCGGAATTGCTTTAAAAATGATTATGAAAGTTAAAAAGGGCGACAACGTTTTAAATTCAAGATTATATAAAAATACCTTAGCGAATCAAGGTTCTGGTTATTTTTGCGTATTTTTACATAATTTTAATAATATATCATGAAAATACGCAAAAATGACCAGGTTCTTATAATTGCAGGGAAGGATAAAGGCAGAACAGGAAAAATAACAAGAGCGCTTCCTAAAGAGTTGAAAATTTTGGTTGAAGGAATTAATTTAAAGAAAAAACACGTCAGGCCGAAAAGAGAAGGAGAAAAAGGACAGGTTGTTGAAATTCCGGCTGCCCTGGATATTTCTAATGTAAAAATAATTTGTCCAAAATGCGGCAAGGCAACAAGGGTCGGATATAAAACAGAGGGAGAATTAAAAAATAGAATTTGCAAAAAGTGCAAACAGATAATTTAGCATATCGCTACGCTACGTAAACTTATGGAAAAGTTAAAAGAAAAATATAAAAAAGAAGTTGTGCCGGCAATGATGAAAAAATTCGGATATAAAAATCCTATGGCTGTTCCCTCAATAAAAAAAGTAGTTATAAACAGTTCGTTTGGAAAAGAAGTTGTTGGAAAGTCGGCCTCAGAAAGAGAAAAAATTCAAAATTTGATAATGCAGGATTTGTCTTTAATTGCAGGACAGCACACAAATTTGGTAAAATCCAAAAAATCAATTGCCGGATTTAAATTAAGAGAGGGCTTGGAAATTGCAGCTGTTGTGACTTTAAGAAAAGGCAGAATGTGGGATTTTTTGGAACGCCTGGTTTATCTTTCTTTGCCACGGTCGAGGGATTTTAAGGGTTTAGATTCAAAGTCAATAGATAAAAACGGAAACTTATCAATTGGATTTAAAGAACATATTTTTTTCCCGGAAATTTTTACAGAAAAAGAAAAAACAATTTTTGGCTTGGAAATTACGGTTGTAACAAATGCAAAAAGCAAAGAAGAGGGATTAGAATTATACAAATTATTAGGGTTCCCGATGAAATAACATGGCAAAAGTATCGCAAGAAGCAAAAGCAAAAATGAAACCAAAATATCCTTCAAGAAAGCAAAGAAGGTGTTTTAAGTGCGGAAGAAGGCATGGTTTTATGAGAAAGTTCGGACTTTGCAGAATTTGTTTCAGAGAATTGGCAAACAAAGGAGAAATTCCGGGAATTAAAAAATCATCTTGGTAATAAAAATTCTATGACAGACCCAATTACAGACATGTTAAACCAAATAAGAAACGCAGAAGCTGTTGGCAAAACAGAGGTTTTGATTCCTTTGTCAAAAATAAAAAATGAAATTGCAAATCTTTTATCTGAAGAAGGATTTATCGGAGAAGTAAAAAAAACAACAAAAGGAAAAGTAAAGATTTTAAAAATTACTTTAAAATATGACAATGGAGTGCCGGCAATTGCAGGATTAAAGAGGGTCTCAAAACCCGGACAAAGAATTTATGAAGGAACGACAGAAATTAAAAGAGTTCATGGCGGCTATGGAATATCAATTGTTTCAACATCGAAGGGCTTAATGACAAATAAAGAAGCAAGAAAACAAAAATTAGGAGGAGAAATAATCTGCCAAGTTTGGTAAAAAATAACCGCTTATTACATAGCTGTAATTCTGCGGAATTAAGTAATAAAAAAAACTATGTCAAGAATTGGAAAAAAATTAATTGAAATTCCCCAGGGCGTGAAAGTGGAAATTTCTGAAAGGCAAATAAAAGTTACCGGCCCAAAAGGTGTCTTGAAACAATTTATACATCCGGAAATTAAAATCGAACAAAAGGATGATAAGATTTTTGTTTCTCCAAAATCCGAGCTCTCAAAAAGGGGCAGGGGGTTGTGGGGATTATATAGGGCTTTGGTTGCCAATATGGTTGAGGGAGTTAGCAAGGGATTTGAAAAAAAGTTGGAAATTGAAGGGGTTGGTTTTAAGGCAGCGGTTGACGCAGAAGGAATTACTTTAAATCTTGGATTTACAAATCCTGTTAAAATAAAAAAGATGGACGGAGTTAATTTTTTGGTGGAAAAAAATGTGGTTACGGTTTCCGGAGCAGATAAAGAAAGAGTCGGGCATATTGCCGCCCTAATAAGAAAACAGAAGAAAGCTGAACCATATAAAGGCAAAGGAATTAAATATCAGGGAGAAAAAATTAGAAGGAAAGAAGGTAAAAAAGTAGTAGCTTCCAAGTAAAAATTTACAAAAATATGAGCATCAAAAATGATAAAAGAATAAGGAGGCATAAAAAAATTCGGCTGAATATGCATGGTACAAAAGACAGGCCGCGGCTTTTTGTTTTCAGGTCAAACCAGCACATTTATGCGCAATTAGTTGATGACCAAAAAGCAAAAATTTTGATGTCAGCTTCGGACAAAGATTTGAAAATTAAAAAAGGCGGAAAAAAGTCAGACGTTGCAAAAGAAGTTGGAAAATTAATTGCTAAAAAAGCAATAGAAAACAAAATTGAAAAAGTTATTTTTGACAGAGGAGGATTTATTTTTCACGGCAGAATAAAGGCCTTGGCAGAAGGAGCGCGCGAAGCCGGATTAAAATTTTAGTTAATTCCGCAGAATTACAGCTATGTAATAAGCGGTTATATTAAAAATTATGGAAGAAGAAACAAAAGTTACTCCAAAAGTCGACGACGGATTTAAACCGATTCCTACCGGAGAACAGGAAGCAAAAACTGCGCAAGAAAGGCGCTTGCCTGCCGGCAGGCAGGGATTTGGCCAAAATAG
>JBEKVX010000031.1:0-9869 GCA_049513595.1 Candidatus Staskawiczbacteria bacterium
TGATTAAAGATATGGCAGCTCTGTATGCTGTATTTTCTGTTGAGGCAATAGAACATTTTAAAAATAAAAAATAAATATTATTAATAAATAAAAAACATGATAAAACATTTGGTCTCTTCAAAGGATTTAACAAAAGAGGACTATGAAGAACTCTTGCGGCGTTTCAGACATTTTATAAAAAATGGAATATCGCCGGACTTATGCCGAGGCAAAATAGTTGCCACTTTATTTTTTCAGCCGTCAACGCGAACAATGAGCGCTTTCCAATCGGCAATGATAAGGTTGGGCGGGGGTTGGATGGGAGTGACAGACGTAAATAGTATTTCCATGGGAAAAGGCGAATCATTTGAAGACACAATCAGGGAATTTAGTTGCTTTTCTGATTTAATTGTGTTGAGGCATCCTGATGACGATTCTGCTGAAAGAGCAGCGGCAAGTTCTTTCGTGCCGGTGCTAAACGGCGGTTCGGGTTCAAGGGAACATGCTGTCGGAACTCCGTGGATGCTTATGGCAATGGAGTATTATGTAAAAAAACCTTTGAACGGATTAAAAATTGGAATTTACGGCACGCCGGAAATTAACCGCGTTTGCAAAGCCATGGTGCCGGTTTTCGGAATGTTTGGAATGGATTTGGTTGTTGATGACTTGGGGCATTTTCCAATTCCAAAAGATGTTGAAGAAAAAGCCAAAGCCAACGGATTAAAAAGTTTGAGATACGACAAGCTGGATAATTTTATCGGCGACGTTGATATTCTATTTTTGACCCGCGGTTTGCAGAAAGGAATTATTCCTGCAGATAAATTTCCGCCGGAAAAAGAAAAATTAATTTTGGAAAGTTATAAACCAATTACCAAAGAACACATGAAAAAAATGCGCCCAGATGCAATTTTGTATATGTTAAAGCCCCGTATTTTTGAAGTTGAAACAGATGTTGACGAAGACCCAAGAGCCGCATATTCAAAAAGAGAACCATTTACTGAAATGGGAGCTGCTCTGATAACTTATTATTTAGATATAAAAATTTAATTTTTTGTAAAGAAATAGGCCCTTGATACATCTTCGTATCAAGGGCCTTTCGTTTGTGTCCCGTAGAACCTTCTCCTTTCAGTTGGGTTGGTCAGCTCGCGGTCGCGAGCGACAGCCAGAAGTGGACTCCGCGCCAGAATTCTTTCTCGTCGGGATTGAATGTGGGGCTGTGGTGGTCGCCGCTGTCTTGAGTGTAAGCCCCGAGCATGAACATGGCGCTGGGAACAGCCATCGCGATATGGGCGAAGTCCTCTCCGCCCAGCAACGGCTTCATCTTCACCACTTTTTCGCCGTTCGCTTCGAGCAGATCCTTCATATCGGCGTAGATGACCTCGTTGTTGATCAAGACCGGGTGGCCGTGGACCAACTTCACGTCCGTGATTTCGGCGCCGAAGGTTGTCGCAACGAGCCGCACTTCCATCTCGATGAGCTTAGCCATCGAGATGTGTTCCGAACGCGAGAGCATGGTACGGAAACCGTACCACATATCTGCCTCGGCGGGCATCACGTTGGTACCCTTGCCGCTGTTCAGCACGGCTGGCTCGAGCGCCATGGGCTGCGTGGGGTCGAAGTGCCGAGCTCCGAAGCTCGACAGCTGGTTTATGATTTCGTTGCAGACGCGCAGCGCGTTCGCGCCGGTGTGCGGCATGGCGACATGCCCGCCGCTGCACTTGACCTTGAAATTGATGCGCCCCGAGTTGCCCAGCATGGCGCCGGGTCGCGAGAGGAACACTCCCGACTCGCTACCCGGGTGGTTCCAGATGTGCAGAGCGTAAGCTCTGCTGACGCCATCGCACACGCCTTCCTTGACGCAGACCTCGCCGCCGCTTTCCAACCGCGGGCTCGTGCCCGGGTTTTCCTCGGCGTCCTGAAACAGCACGCGAATGTTCCTGGTGAGGTGAACCTTGTTGCTTGCGACTGCCAGGAGAAAACCGAGCAGTATCGCGGTGCCGACATCGTGTCCGCACGCATGGCTTTTGCCTACCACCTGCGAGGCAAAGGGCAGACCGGTCTCTTCGGGGACCGGCATGGCGTCGAAGTCGGCCCTGAAAAGGATCCTCTCCGTGGCGCCAGGCACCGCATCGATGTCGACGACGATCCCGCCGTCGATGTGTCTCGGCTCGAAGCCCATGCTTCGAACCTTACCCTCGATGTAGCCCATCGTCCAAAAGGTTTCCCACCGCGTCTCGGGATGGGCGTGTAACTCATGCCGTGCATTAAGTACGAACGGCTCCACACTCATCGCAATCTCTCTCAAACTGCTCATGACAAACCTTTCTGAAAAAGTCAATTGAATTTACAAGGTAAACCTGGTATATTAAAGGGAAACAATCCCAAAAACTAACCCAGATTTTTCTATTGCAATTATATCATAATATATCTTACTCGTCAATAGTTTTAAGGCAAATTCATCCAATGGAAAAACACGATAAATTGTTAAAAGCTATAAGGAAAGATAGATATATACAGGGCTGTAATGCAGTGCCTCTATTAATCAGCAGCGCCGGATACAGCGGTTTTGCGATGAAAAAAAATTTGGGCTTTGGCTATAACGATTTTTTGTTTGTGTGCGAAAATGAATATGCAGAAATGTGTTATTTGAATTCTGACCTCGAGCGATTATGGAAAATTATAAAAAATAAAATTATTGAAAATCCGGATTATTTGCAAAATTGCAAAACAAGGTATGAAAAAGTTATAAAAGAATACCATTCTGCTTTTGAAAAAATATACAATGATGATTTTAAAAAAATGCCTGACCAAAAATTACTGAAAATATTTAAAAAATCAGTAGAGAGTATAACTTATGCGGTAGGGGTGGGCCATATTATAGAACCAATAGGCCTAAAAATTGAAGATGAATTCAAAGCCAAGCTTTTTGATGAAATTTCAGAAAAGAATAAATTAAACCAATATTTTTCAGAGCTTTCAATTCCATCTTCGTCGTCTTTTATTGCAAAAGAGGAAGATGATTTGGAAAAAATTTCAAAACTGCCTGCCAAAGCGCAAAAAATTGCTTTGCAAAAACATCTACAAAAATATTTTTGGGTGCAAAACAGCTATGCTGGCGCACAAAAACTCAATATTAAATTCTTTGAAAAACGATTAAGGGATTTCAAAAAACAGAAAATCCAGAAAAAAGAAAAAGCAAAAAATGATTTGATAAGAGAATTAAAATTAAGTTCTGAAATCAAAAAGATGATTGAAATTATTGATTTTACAACTATCTGGCAGGATGAAAGAAAAGCCAATGTTTTAAAATCAATAAGCTATACAAACAAAGCAGCAGAAGAAATCGCCCGCAGAATAAAAACAGACACCAAAACAATTTTTTATTTAGGGCCGGTAGAGGTAGCTTCTCTTAAATCTTTAAAAGATATTAAGCGATGTGAAAAAGAATTAAAGTTAAGAGCAAAAGGAACTTTTTTATTAATAGAAAACGGAAAAGATTTTTTTGTTTCAGGAAGGCAATATAAAGAGCTCTTAAAAGAGAGAGAAAAACTGACCAAATCCGTCAAGCAAACGGAAAAAATAATAAATGGTTCTATAGCAAATGGAGGTACAGCGATTGGCAGAGTTGTTGTATGTAAAAATCTTTCTGATATGAAAAAAGTTAGAAGCGGAGACGTTTTAGTAACTTCAATGACCAGGCCAGAATATATGTCAGCCATTAAAAAAGCAGCGGCAATTGTTACAGATGAAGGCGGAATTACTTCGCATGCTGCAATTGTTTCAAGAGAATTAAATATTCCGGCAGTAATTGGCACAAAAATGGCGACGAAAATTTTAAAAGACGGAATGATTGTTGAGGTAAGAGCCAACCATGGCTTTGTAAAAATAATAAAATAATTAAGAAATGGACTACCTTAAAGAAGCTAAAAAACACAATCCCAACGACTGGTATGTAGAGCATACCGCTGCTTTACCTTTCTCTGTTTCCGGACTGGGCAGGGGCTTTACCGGCGGAACGAAAATCAGGCCGTATGGCATTATTTTGGCATACTTTCAAAAGGACCAAATGGATTGGATCACTTTACTGGAAGACCAAAATAAAATTGGCGCATTAATAGTCGGCAAAGGTTATGCTTTCTGGAGACAAGAATTTAAAAGTTGGATAAAAATTAAAAAATCCATTGAAAAATCTTTTAGAGCTTTAAGAAAAAAAGATATATCAAAAATGTCTAACAGCGACGTTGTTCGTGAAGTTGAAAATTGGGTTGAACTAAATTGGGAGGAAAGAAAAACTTCCAGCCTAATGGACCCGTTTATGTTTTATGCAGAGAGAAAACTTACTGAATTACTAAAAGATTTCATAAAAAGAAATCCAAAAGCAAAAATTAATATAAACGAGGCGCAGGAAATATTAACTAGGCCAGAGGCACCCTCTTTCTTTTCAGAATTTGAAGGCGATCTTATAAAAATAGCCAAAGAAAAAAATGGTGCAAAAGTACAAAAGATGTTAGCCGATCACTTAAAAAAGTTCGCATGGATTAAAGGAGATAGTTTTTCAAAAGGAAAAGAATACACTTTTGCCGAGGCAGAAAGGGATTTGGCGGAAATTGAAAAGTCAGACATCAAAAAATTGGAAAAAGAAAATACTTTCTGGAAAGAGAATAAAAAGATAAGGAGGGCCTGCATTTTAAAATATAAGTTTAATAAAAAAATCATAAATATTGCCAATCTGTCTTCATTTTTTGCTAAATGGCAGGATTTGAGAAAAGAAGACGCCTTAATGAACACATATATTCTGACAAAATTTGTTGAGGAAATTTCTAAAAGAACCGGCATAAAGGAAGATTATTTGTTTTATCTTGATTACGTAGAATTAAAAGATTTTTTGTCTGGAAAAATTAGCCAGAAAGAGCTCGAAAAAAGGAGCAATGAATGCCTGGTTATCTACGTGAAAGATAAGCCAAAAATTTTTTATAAGGAGCAGTTTAAAGATTTGATAGATGATATAATTAATCCTGTGCATGAAAAATCAGATGTTATTTTAGGCAACGTTGCTTCGCCCGGAAAAGCAACAGGAAGAGTGAAGATAGTTATAACGCGGGCAGATGTAGAAAAAATGGAGAAGGGCGACATTCTTGTTTCAACCATGACAAGGCCAGAGCATATTGTGGCGATGAAAAAAGCCGCAGCCATTGTTACCAATGAAGGAGGAATAACTTGCCATGCCGCCCTGGTTTCGCGCGAATTAAAAATTCCATGCGTCATCGGCACCAAAATCGCCACCAAGGTTTTAAAAGACGGAGATATAGTGGAAGTTGATGCAAACAACGGAATAGTAAAAATTATAAAATGAGCACAGCTGAAAATAAACAAAAATGGTATCCGGTGTGGGCGAGGCAATATACTCCTTTCGCGGCTTTGTCTTATTTTTTACTCTTTAATAAAGACACGCCAATGTGGACCAAGTGCCCTAACAAGCTTTATCTACCGGAGGGTAGCCTGCATAACTGCTATTATTTGAAGGAAGATTTAGACCGGATTTGCGACAAATTTGAAAAATATATTTTATCACATGATTTAAATGAGTTTTGCAAAAAATATGAAAATGAATTTAAGGATACTTTAGCTTGGGGGAAGAAATTTGTTAAAAAAGATTTTTCTAAGTTATCAGACAATGACTTTGCCGCGTTGCCGGAAATTCTTTTCAAGAATTTGCGAAATTCCGGTGAATATCAGTTCCTTGCCTTTGTTGCGCTGGAAGGTTTTGTAAAAAAGGCAGAAAATTTTGTTAAATCTGACCCTGCCTTAAGCCCTTTAGCGCATTTTCTTTCTGTGCCGCACAAGGAGACCAAACTTGTAAAAGCCAGGTTAAAACTTTTGGATATTGTGGTAAAGTCAAAAAATCTTGGCGAAGATATTAAAAAGTATTGCAAAAAGTATGCCTGGATAAATATGTATGAATTTGTTGATCCTGTTCTAAAAGAGGAAGATGTTCTTGTTCATTTGCCAGACAAAGAAACCGCTAAAAAAGAACTGGAAAATTATAATCTGAACAGGCGACACAGTTTGCAAGAATTCAAAAAGCTGATTTATAAAGTAAAAGATGAAAAAATAAAAAAACTTCTATTGGCAGCTAACAGATTTTCTTATTTGAAGGAAATGCGCGATGATTACCGCAGGCCGTTTTACTTTGCCATGATTCCGTTTTGGAATGAAGTTGCCAGAAGGACAAAGCTGAGCTTTGTTGAAACAAATCATCTTCTGCCTGATGAACTTAAATTGGCAATAAAAAATCCGGGTAAAAAGTGGCAGATTTTAGCGCAGGAAAGAATCAAAAATTTCGCTTTTGAACTCTCAAACGGGAAATTTTACATTCACACTGACCCCGAGGCAATAGATAAATTGCTGGCGCAAGTTAGACAGGGCGAAAATAAAGAAGAGATTTCCGGCCAGGCTGCATATCACGGCAAAACCAAAGGACTTGTCAGAATAATTTACAAAAAACAAGATTTCCATAAATTCCACGAAGGCGATGTGCTTGTCACACCTATGACTCATACGGAATTTTTACCTTTAATGAAAAAAGCTTCGGCGATTATCACCGATGAGGGCGGGGTAACTTGCCATGCGGCGATAGTTGCTCGCGAAATGAAAAAACCATGTATCATTGGCACCAAAATTGCTACAAAAATTTTGAAAGACGGTGATCTAGTTGAGGTAGACGCGGACAAGGGAATTGTAAAAATATTAAAATAAATAATTATGACGCCAGAAAAAATTAAGGAAAATTTGAATAAGTATAAATGGGAGAGATGGCTTGAGAGGCCGTTTGGAGCTTTTATAATTTCTGTTTTCACACAAGATTCTGACTTGAGAAATGTTGGCATAAATGTTGAGATGTTGGGTTTTGTTTTTCAGAAAGGATATTGGTATTCCAGCCAAGAAGTTTTTGGCAAATTTGGAGAAGATCTTAGAAAATGGATGGCGAAAAATCACAAGACAATGTTTGACATTTCTGATTCCTGCGAAAAATTTCACAAAGAATCAAAGAAAAAAATAATTAAAATGGTAAAAAGTGGAGTGGTTGACAAAAATACAATGAAAGAGCTGCAGAAGATTTTTAGGAAAAACACAAATTATATCTGGGTTGCGCACGGATTAGAAGAAATGTATATGGTTGATCTTAGAAGAGAAATTCCAAAATATTGGAAAGGCGACTTGAACTTGTTCATTGGGGACATAAGTTTTCCAAAGAAAAAAAATGCCCATACTATTTTTGAAGATAAGTTGCGTGCCGGAGAAAGTTTGGAAAAATTGGCTAAAGATTTTGGCTGGATGAGAGCCCGCGATGGGTTTGAAGATCCTTTTTCAGTTCAAGAATTAAAAGAAATAAAAGAAAAATTAATGGGCGAAAAGAAAAAACCAGTCAAAAAAGTAAAAGTTCCCAAAGCCATAGAAAAATTAGTTGACCAGGTGCAAGAGCTGGTTTATTACAGGACATACAGAACAGATGTTTTTTACGAACTTTTATTTTTGGCGCGGCCAATTCTGAAAAAATACGGCGAGGGTCTGGGTGTGGAATTCAAGGATATGAAGCATTGCAGGATTGATGATTTGATTGCCGGTAAAGTCAAAAAATATCCTTATCCAGTAACTGTGGCTCAATATAAAACATATTTCGCGTTTTATAATTATAATGTTGTGCCAGAAGAAAAAATAAATTCTAAAGAGATAAAAGGAAGTATTGCCTATAAAGGCAAGGCACAAGGTATTGCAAAAATTGTTACAGTTGTGGCAGACCTGCCCAAAGTTAAAGATGGCGACGTGCTTGTAACCCATATGACAATTCCCAGTTTTTTAATTGCCATGAAAAAAGCAATTGCTTTTGTTACCGACGAAGGCGGAATAACCTGCCATGCAGCTATTGTCGCCCGTGAAATGAAAAAGCCATGCATCATCGGCACCAAAAACGCAACAAAAATTCTAAAAGACGGCGACATGGTGGAGGTAGATGCTGATAATGGAATAGTAAAAATTATAAAATAAATAATATGAAAAAATCTGATTACGAATTAGTTTATAAGACATCAATAACTCCGGTATTCCCGATATATCTGATGGCTTCGCAGTACACAAAAAAATTTGAAAGGCACGCGAAATTTTCGTATTCTGCAAAACCAGTAGTTTTGTTAATTTCTGATGGAACGGTCAGTTTTTTCTTCCATAAGGATTTTAAAAAAGCAGCAGAAAAAATATTTAAAAATGCATTTTTAAATCCAAAGCCATATTTGAACAAAATAGAAGATAATGAAAGAAAAATTTCTAACTATCTTTTAGATGAGATAAAAACGCCCATAGAGCAGATGTTTGACGGGAAAAAGCTGAATAAATTTGGCGAGAAAAAACTGATTGATATTCTCAAACAATACGCGGTTTATGGAGATTATCTTGATGTCCCAGGATTTTTGTTTCAAATATATGCCGCGGATGACTTTAAAAAACAATTCATGGCGCAGATAGACGGGAAAACCAATGCCGAAAAAGAAGGCATGTTTAATTTAGTTTTGTCATCTGATTATTTGACCAATTATGAACAATTTCAGAAAGACCTGTTCTCAAATCTCAATAAAAAATTTAAATATAAAAAAATAGCCGAAAAATACTTTTGGGTAGTCCATGATTACATCGGAGATATAGTTGATGAAAAATATATTGAAAAAAAGGTTGAAGAAATCAATAACGCCAAACGAGAATTCAAAAATGAATTGAAGGCAGCAGGAGAGAGAATCAAAAAAATAAAAGAGATAAAATCGCAATTGCCAGATGATTTGAAGGAAAAAGTGGAGTTTATTTCAAAGATTTTATATCTTTACAACGACAGAAAAAAACAGGTTATAAACAAGGTTAATATTTTCATCAGAAGATTATTTGAATACAAATATGACAATATTTCTGTGTCAAAAATCAGAAAACTTTATCAGCTCACAAAAGAAGAAATTATTGCGATGTTGAAAGACGAAAAAAGATACGACATTGAACAGAGGAGTAAAAAATGGGGCTATTTTATCTTAAACGAAAAAGTTACGAAAGCGCCCGAAGAATATTTTAAATTAATTGAAGTTTCTAAAAATATAAAAGAATTAAAAGGTATTCCGGCCTCAAGCGGCAAAGCAACAGGAAGGGTGGACATTATTCTAAATATTTCTCATATATATAAATTCAAAAGAGGAGATATTTTGGTGGCGCCTTTCACCAATGTAAATTATCTTCCAATAATGGGCAAGGCAAAAGCAATTCTTACTGAAAGCGGGGGATTAACGTCGCACGCAGCAATTATTTCTCGGGATGATTTCCATCAGCGCCGCCCCGCTGAACAGGCCGGCGAATTCGTAGCCGAAGATCGTGATCAGCGGATTGATCGCGTTGCGGAGCGCGTGGCGGTAGATCACCCGCCGCTCGCTGAGCCCCTTGGCGCGGGCGGTGACGATGTACTGCTGGCGGAGCACCTCCAGCATGTTGCCCCGCGTGATCCGCTGGAGGCTGGCCAATGCGCCCACCGACAGCACGACGGTCGGGATGGCCAGGTGGGCGGCGTAATCGGCCAACTTGCCCGCGACGGAGAGCCTGTCGTGGTCCACGCCGGTCAGCCCGCCGGCCGGCAGCAGGCCCAGTAGCCCCGAGAAAATCCACATCAGCAGCAAGGCCAGAAAGAAGCCCGGCGTGCTCATGCCCACGAAGCTCAGGCCGCTGAGCAGCTTGTCGGACCAGCGGTACTGGTGCACGGCCGCGTAGATGCCCAGCGGGATGGCCAGCACCCAGGTGACCGTGATGGCGGCCAGGTTCATGACCAGCGTGTTGATCAGCCGGCTGCCGATGACCTTCGCGACCGG
>JBEKVX010000032.1:0-9346 GCA_049513595.1 Candidatus Staskawiczbacteria bacterium
CCAAACCCATTTATGAGATAGCCTCTAGTTATCAGTTGCCAGAACTTCAAAACGCTTCCGGCCATTGCTGTGCGCCGTGGTAGATGGCAAGGACCACGACGCGGTCCTTGTCAATTGCATAGGCTGCGATGAAGGGCGTGTTGGAAATGACCAGTTCACGGGTGCCGGGTACCCGGCCTGGCCGCCCTGCCGTCGGAAACGCGGCGAGATGTTGGATGCTAGTGACGATTTGGATCACGATCCGGGCGGCAACCTGCTCGGAGTTGGATAACGCGATGTAGTCATGTGCCTGGTCCAGTTGCCGGACAGCGAAACCCGAGGATTCTTCGGGCACTAGTCGGCGCAGAAATCTACGTGGCAATAGGGCGTTGACCTTTCGGGGTTAACGTCTTTTTTATTATAAAAAATGGCGTTGGGCAGTTGTTTTCGTATAGAAAAGATGTAATATGATAAACATCTGTCCCTTGATTCAATAATAATCGGAGCCTTGCAATGAGAGATAAAAGTATTTTTTATGAAGGCCTGGCCGTCTCTGAAGACAGCCAAGGGTGGTTTCATGTTTTGGAAAGTGGAAAGCCGGCCTACCCGCAGCGCTACAAAAAAACCGAATGTTTCCAAAACGGGCTGGCCTGGGTTCAAAAAGAAGATGGTACGTGGATTAAGATAAACAGGCAGGGTCAAGAAGTGCCGATAAAAAGCACCAACGCCCCATTGTGAGTCAGCAGGGGGCTTTTTTGTTTGACACGGCTAAATTATTTTTGTAGAATTGCATTGTTGTTCAGTTTTTGTTTTTTTCCAAGCCCCATACCGAAAGGACATTTATGGTCCCGAGAATTGCATTAGTGATCGGCAGCAAGAGCGACTGGCCGACAGTCCAGCCGGTCGTCGAGCAGTTTGAAAAGAGCCAGGTCGAGATTGCGGTCAGCTCATTGAGCTGCCACCGCAATCCATACGAGACCAAGTCGTTTTGTGGCAGTCGTGGCGGAAGGCGGTCGCGCTGGTTGCGAGGCGTGAACGCGGTGCTTTGCGCCGGCAGTAAGGCCTTTCAACTTCCCGGAGCCATCGATGCCTGGCTTTACGCCAATGGTGTTGCAATTCCGGTCATCGGCGTTGCTCTCGGAGCACCCGGCAGCAGACCTTGGTGTGCCGCTAAGCTTTCCATCGAGGAATTACCGGGCACGCCCGTGCTCATGGGCCAGAACGGCGAGTATGACGAGTGCTACTTAGGCCCGGAAGGTCTCGAAAAGGCGATTCGGCGTGTCATCGCCCGCCAACTTCCGCCGCCCAAACAGCGCGACGATAAGCCGGCCGAGATGAATTTTTGGAAGAACTACTGAGGCCCGAAAGGGCAGGCTTTCTGTAGAAAAGAGGCGTCTTCACTTCGGTGAGGATTTTTTTTGTTTAGATTTTATGCTATGATAAAATAAAATAAATTATGAATGGAAAAGCAATACAACTTTCGCCCAATTCCTTGAATTTATTTTTGGAATGTCCGCATTGTTTTTGGCTGGATAAAAATTTGGGAATTAAACGTCCGCCGCCATATCCTTATGCTTTAAATTCCGCGGTAGATACTTTGCTAAAAGAAGAATTTGATGCATACAGAGCAAAAAATTTAATTCATCCTTTATTAAAAGAAAATAATATTAAAGCGCATCTTTTTCCAAATCAGAAATTGCTGAATCAGTGGCGAAATAATTTTGCAGGCATAAGATATTTTGACAAGGATTTGGAGGCAACTTTATTTGGCGCGGTTGACGATGTTTTGGAGTTTGACGACCCGCCTAGACCCGGCGAGGCTGGCAAAAAAATTGCGCCGCTGGATTATAAATCAACCGGAAGTTCAGCGGCAAATGTTTATGACAGATTTCAGTTGCAGTTAGACACATATACATTTTTAATGGAGAAAAACGGATTTGAAACGCCGAGAAAAGGTTATCTGGCATTTTATATTGTAGACAAAAGCAGAGGATTTATTGACCGCCTGCCATTTCGCAAAGAAATGGTGGAAATTGAAACAAACCCCTCTGACATCTACGAAATTTTCAAAGATGCAGTTGTGTGCTTGAAAAGTCCAACTCCGCCTCCACACAGCCAAGATTGTCCGTTTTCAAAATGGTTAAAGGGTGCGAAAAGTTTTTCTTAACAGGCAAACACCATTGTTTTTCACAAGCTGGGGCTTGACACGCCCTTTTTAATTGTGTAAGATACTTATATAATATGACTTTATGAATATTAATCGAGCGAAACAAATAGAAAGCCTTTTTTTGAGCTTTTATAATGCAAGACAAAGAATAATTTCTCAGGAAAAATTTTCTCATCCAGAAGTTGATATCACATTTTCACAATGGGTGGCTCTTGATATTGTAGAAAAAAATAAAAAATGCTCGATAGATGAAATATCCAAAGCCCTTCACATAAGCAGCAGCGCGGCGACCCAACTGATAGATTGCCTGCAAAAGAAAAAATTTGTCATAAGGAAGGTCGGCTTAGAAGACAGGAGAATTTCTTCAATAGAGCTTTCTTCAAAAACAAAAAAACTTTTTAATTCAATGAAAAGAAAAAAAGCTGCGCACATGAAAAAACTTTTTTCTTGTTTTACCGACAGCGAATTAAAAACTTTTGTCACGTTAATCAAAAAAATAACCTTAAATGTTTATAATTAAATTTGTATGATACAATTAATAAATTAATTTTAAAAAAATGAAAATACCCAAATTTTTTAGAAAAAAAAGAAATATCTGGATTATAGCGATTTTAGTTGTAATAATTATTATAATCGGATATATTCTTTTTTTCAGAAATAATAGCTCAGGCAATATCCAGACAGGTTTTGCAACAAAACAAAATTTGCAGGAGACCGTTTTGTCAACAGGACAAGTTGTGTCGGGAACTGACCTAGATTTAAGTTTTCAAGGCAGCGGCGTTGCCAGAAAAATTTTAGTGCAAGAAGGCGTCAAAGTTTACCAGGGACAATTATTGGCTTCGCTTGACCAATCAGGCGCGCTTGCTACTTTGACCTCAGCGCAGGGAGCTTTGGCTCAGGCGCAGGCGAACTATGAAAAACTTTTGGCAGGAGCTACTCAGCAAACCATTAATACCAGCCAGGATTCTGTAAGTTCAGCTAAGCAGGATCTAGCCGACGCATATAACGGCGCAACAAACACCTTAAATAATGCTTACAGCACTATATACAATTCTTACAATGTTGCAGTTTCAATGCAAAATAATTATTTTTCGTCGCAAGACCCGCAAGGTATCCAAGTGCAAAATAGCAAAAGTGATATTAACAGCAATATGCAAAACGCGCAGAATTATTTAAATATATCTGAAAAAAGTATGGCGCCCTCGGATATTGACGCAACCGTGTCACAGATGATTTTAGCCCTTAATAATGTTTATAGCGATGTAAATATAATCAGGACTCAATGCGACCAGGGAATATATTATTTTAAAGTTTCCACAACTGATAAGGCCTCTTTGGATGCGCAGAAAACATCTGTTAACACCACTTTGACCAGCGTTACCGCATTGCAGCAAAATATTTCTTCCTTAAAATTGGCTTTGCAAAAAGCAGAAGACCAGTTAAGTGTTACAACGTCTCCGCCAACTCAGGCAGATATTGATTCGGCAAAAGCGCAGATACTCTCGGCTCAGGGACAAGTTGATTCAGCGCAGGCAGTTTTAAATAACTCAGTTATAACAGCTCCGGTTTCCGGCACGATTACGCAAGTAGATATTAAAGTTGGCGAGCAGGCAGTTGCATCAAAAGAGGTTTTGGTTTTGCAGGATGTCGGCGATTTGCACGCCGAAGCAGACGTAAGCGAAGCAAATATCGCAACTTTGCAGGTTGGACAGCCGATTGACTACACATTTGACGCGCTTGGACCAGACCAGCATTTTACAGGAAAGGTTTTAACAATAAATCCTGCTTCCACAGTAATTTCCGGAGTTGTTGACTATCTGGTAAAAGGAAGTTTGGATAATATTCCAAATATCAAGCCGGGCATGACAGCAAACATGACAATTTTGGTTGCCAAAAAAGACAATGCGCTGGCAGTTCCATCTACTGCTGTAATAAATAAAAATAATAATCAATATGTAAGAGTTATTGATAACGCAAAAACAAAAACCTATCACCAGGTGCAAGTGCAAACCGGTTTGCAGGCAGACGGCGGGTTGGTTGAAATTACTTCGGGACTTTCAGACGGCCAAGAAATTGTGACTTACGTAAAACCATGAGTTTAATTGAAGTAGAAAATTTAAAAAAAGATTATGTCAATGACGAAGTTGTCACGCGGGTTTTGCACGACGTGAGTTTTAAAATAGACGAGGGAGAGTTTGTGGCAATTATGGGGCCATCGGGTTCGGGCAAATCAACCCTAATGCATATTCTAAGTTTTTTAGACAGACCAACTTCGGGCACTTACAAGTTTGAAGGAAAAAATACAAAGGACTTTGACGACAATTATTTGGCAACTTTAAGAAACGAAAGAGTTGGATTTGTTTTTCAGAGTTTCAATTTGCTGGCGCGCACAACTGTTTTAGACAATGTAAAACTTCCTTTAATTTACAGCAAATTAAAAAATTATGACGAACTTGCTGAAAAAGCGCTGGCTTCGGTTGGGCTTTCGCATCGTCTGGAATATTTTACAAATCAAATTTCCGGCGGAGAAAAACAAAGGGTCGCAATTGCGCGCGCCTTGGTAAATAATCCAGCAGTTATTTTTGCCGACGAGCCAACAGGAAACTTGGACTCAAAGTCGGGAAACACGGTAATGAATATTTTGCAAAAATTAAACAACGAAGGCCACACAATTATTTTGGTCACTCACGAAACCGACACCGCCAACCACGCCAAAAGAATTATCCGAATTAAAGACGGCAACATAATTTCCGACGAAAAAGTTGCACACCGCACCATCGCCGAAGAAGACAAAGACCTGGTAAAATAATGGATTACATCGGAACATTAAAATTAGTTTTCAGGACTTTGCTTGCAAGGAAGGGCAGGTCGTTTTTGACTATTTTGGGAATTGTGATTGGAGTTGCGGGGGTGATAATAATTATTTCTTTAGGAGCGGGGGCGCAAAGTTTAATTTTGGGACAGGTTACAAAACTTGGTTCAAATTTATTATCGGTTCAGCCCGGTGGAAGCAGCAGCAATGGCCCACCGTCTGCGGTTTTTGGAATTGTGACAACAACTTTGGTAAATTATGATGCGCAGTCGTTGCGCGACACTTCGCAAGTGCCGCACGCTTTGGCTGTAAATGCAATTGTGCGCGGCTCAGCTTCGGTTACCTGGCAGAATAAAGAAGTTGACACAAATTTTGCGGGAACCGACAGCAATTATCCAAATGTTGTAAGTTTTACAATGCAGGAAGGCCAATTTTTTAATATGCAGCAAGACCAGGGAAGTGCCAGCGTTGTTGTTTTGGGTTCAACTGTTGCAACAGAATTATTTGGCGGAACCGGAGTTGATCCTTTGGGACAGGTTATAAAAGTCAGAAATTCCGCGCAAACGCAAGCCGGCGGAATTCCTTTGCGCGTAATTGGAGTAATTACTCCGCGCGGCAGTTCATTTTTCCAAGACAACGACGACCAAATATTTTTGCCGCTGGCAATCGGACAGGAAGAAATTTTGGGAATTCATTATTTAAATGCAATAAATGTAAAAGTTGATTCTGCTGCAAACCTTGACCAGACAACTGCCGACATCACGCGAATTTTAAAGCAAAATCACCACATTTTAGCAACTAAAGATATTGATTTTACTGTTTACAGCACTGCCGACGCAATTTCAATTTTAAGCACAATCACAAATGCTTTAAGATTATTTTTAACTGCAATGGCTGCAATTGCTTTGGTTGTTGGCGGAATCGGAATTTTAAATATTATGTTGGCCACGGTGGCAGAGCGCACGCGCGAAATTGGTTTAAGAAAAGCAGTTGGAGCCACAAACGGAGCCGTGATGCGGCAATTTTTACTGGAAGCGGGAACTTTGACTTTTTTGGGAGGAATAATTGGAATTATTATCGGCGCCGCAATTTCTTTTATAATTTCTTTGGCGATGAATTATTTGGGTTACGACTGGCAATTTGTAATTTCCATTTTATCTGTTTTGCTGGCAGTTGGGGTTTCCATTTTAACCGGCGTAATTTTCGGTTTGTACCCGGCACTAAAAGCATCAAAATTAAATCCAATTGACGCATTAAGATATGAATAGTAAAGCGTTGACACAATCAATAAGAGCGTTGAAGGCAAATCCGGCGCGGACGGTTTTGACAACTTTGGGAATTATGATTGGAATTGCGACCGTAATTGCGGTTTTGTCTGCCGGAGCAGGATTTAAAAGTTTGATAAATAATGAAGTCGCGTCTTTGGGAAATAATACTTTGTTTATAAAAACAAAAGTTCCGCCAACAACGAAAAATAGGGCGGCAAGCAGTATAACCGGCGGACTGACTCCCGGAATTGCAGTTGGAATTACAACTTTTAATCAGCGCGATTTAGACGACATTAAAAAATTGAATAATGTTGTAAACGATTATGGCGAAGTGACCGGCATGGCCGTGGCAAGTTACAGAAACAACAACAAAAGCGCAATTTATTATGGCGCGTCTTACGAAAAATTTTCAATTGACCAGCATCAACTTTCCGAAGGAAGATTTTACACGCAAGCAGAAGACACCGGCGCGTCGCAAGTTGTAATTTTGGGAAACAGCATTGCAAAAGATTTATTTGTGCAGGACGATCCTCTGGGAAAATTGTTGCGCATAGGAAATTTAAATTTTTTGGTTATCGGTGTTTATAAGGCCCAAGGCGGAGGAGACACAGGGCCGGATGGCGGGCTTTACGTGCCTTTAAAAACCGCGCAGGATAAAATGCTTGGAATAAATTATATCACCATTGGTGTTGTGCAATTGGCAAATACAAATTTGGCAGACGCGACTGCCGCGGAAATTGACGCGACAATGATGCACAATCACAACATAACCGACCCGGCAAAAGATGATTTTGTTGTTGTGACGCAAGCGCAGGTTTTGGATATTTACAACACAATTTTTAATGGAATTACTATTTTATTGATTTGCATCGCATCAATTTCTCTGGTTGTCGGCGGAGTTGGAATTATGAATATTATGTATGTTATAGTTACCGAAAGAACAGCTGAAATCGGATTGAAAAAAGCGCTTGGGGCAAAAAATAAAGATATTTTAAACGAATTTTTAATAGAATCAATTTTGGTTACGGTTTTGGGCGGAATTATTGGAATTTTATTGGGCGCAGCGCTGAGTTGGCTGGTAGCTTTTGCAGCCAGCTACGCCGGATTAACTTGGGTTTTTACTGTGCCGCTATATGCAATAATAATCGCAGTCGGCGTCTCTGCCACAATCGGATTGTCTTTCGGTGTTTTACCAGCGCGCTCGGCCGCAGCGCTTGACCCTATTGAAGCGCTAAGATATGAGTAGTACAATAAATAAATATCAACTAAACATTAAAAATATGTTTAAATTTAATAAATCATCAGGCCAGGTTGCAAGATTGCTTCTGGTCTTAGCAGTTATAATTTTAGTTGCTGTAATAATTGTTTATTTAGTTATGAGAATGGCAACGCCAGCGCCCAAACCCCCAAAGATACCGGGCACGCCCGTTGCGCCCTTGCCGGTTTATGAAATACAATTGGGCAATATAGATTTTATTTTTGAGTCAGCATTAGATAAGGGAAATACCTTAAAAGCATCTGACATCACAAACAGCCAATATGGTTCGTCTTACCAGAAAAATTTTTCAACAACAGAAAAGTTTATTGAAGTTACAATCGGAGCGCAAAACATGGGCACAGAAAATACAGAACAAAACGCGTGGGACATAGAAAATATAATTGATTCACAGGGCAGGAATTTTGTCCCCGACCAAGGATATAGTGTTGCCCCGTGGCTTCCTAATCCAAATTTGTGCGGGGCATTGTTAAAACCAGCATTTCAACCGACTTCTTGCACAAAAATATACGAGGTCTCAAAAGAATCAACAGGTTTGAAGATAAGAGTTGAAACAGGAAAAAACAATTCAGCCAGCAATCTTTCTTCCGGAAAAATAGACGAGGCATTGATTGACTTAATAGTAAAATAGTATCGATGCCGCGAAGCGAAAATGGCAGACAATAAAGATAAACAAGAAGAAATAAAAATACCAGAAAAGAAAATTTCTGCTTCAGAACAAGCCGTGCATTTTGATTTAGAAAAAGAAAAACGACCCGAAGGGTACCCCGAAAAAAAAGAAATTTCTCAGGATGAAAAGATTGTTTCAGAGGAATTGAAAAGAGAAATTGACTTAATGCAACTCGATGATAATTTGAAGAAAGAGGCAGAGCAAAAGGCAAATAAAATCCAGTTTTTAGCAGATGACGACAAATTAAAAGAACTTTTAAAAATTGCCGGAGAAAAAGGAATTGTTTTCGCGATACAGACAGCAAAAAAAATGAACGAGCCGTTTTTGCTTGACGCTTTGCACGACATTTTAGCAAAAGAAGGATACTACAAAAAATTCATAAAAAAATGAATTTTTGGAATTTCAAATTTTCGATAAATTAAAATGAGTATAATTATTCCAGGTCTAATTTTGGTCTTTTTATTGGTGGTCATGGCTTTTGTTATGGCATTAAACGCCGAAACAAATGAAAAAAGTTCTGTTTTCGGCGGATTGGAGATGGTTTTGTTTCTGGTGATGATGCCAAAAAATCCTACAAAAAAGGAAGGCGAACAGCAGAAAGAGGAAAAGATTATAATTTCGCAGATGGAGCAGATTTTTGCCAATTTTTTGTATCTGAAAAAACCAGGAATTTTTCAGACGCCCCCTTGCTGCGCTTTTGAAATTGCTTCCCAGATTGGAAGTTCTGATATTTCTTTTTATGTGGCGGTTCCAAAATATTTGGAATCGGTTTTTGAAAAATATGTGCAGGGCGTTTATCCAAATGCGGTGGTTGATAAAGTTCCGCAGGACTACACGCCTTTTGAGCCAGAAGGAGCAACGGCTGGAGCATATTTAAAATTATCGGAAAGTTCTCTTTTTCCGATAAGCACTTACCAGACACTGGAAAAAGACCCTTTGTCTTTGCTCACAAACGATTTGAGCAAGATTGCCCCCAATGAGTGCGGGGCGGTGCAGGTTTTGATAAGGCCTTTGTCTAAATTAAATTTAAGAAAAAAAGGCGAAAAGGCATTAAAGAAAATAAGAGAAGGAAAACCGGCCAGAGAAGCAGTAATTCAAGCATTTCGGGGTCATTTTGCCGAGGGAGTAGAGGACTTTTCAAAAGTGTTGTTTTCTAAAGACCAAAAATCAAAAG
>JBEKVX010000033.1:0-9329 GCA_049513595.1 Candidatus Staskawiczbacteria bacterium
AATGATAAAAATATTTTTCTCATTCGCTTACCTCAAAATCCGGAGTGACAAATGTATTTGTATGTACCGAATTCATTAGTTTGTAAATTATCTTAACTTGGATATTATATTTTCCCGATTCATTTATTTCTTTTGCCAAACCAATAGAATCAATTGTCACAGATGACATGTTCATAGTTTCAGCGCCCTCGGGAATCGTTTGCAAAACTTTTTCTTTCGCGTCCTGGCCGTTTTCTACAACAAAAACTTGCATGCCATTTTTTTCCAAAGCACTCTTAGTTTTATTTATTGATTCGTCTGTGGCCAACTGGCCAAAATCTTTTTCCATTTTTTTAAATAAACTAAACTAATTTTACAGGCGTTCGCCTTAATTCTTTATTAATTTTAATATAGTCCGGAATTGTTTTTTGCACAAGCGCCCAAAATCTTTTTGAATGATTAAATTCTCCAAGGTGGCAAAGCTCGTGCACAATTAAATAGTCCGCCAATGCCGGCCTTAAATAAATAATTTTGTAGTTAAAATTAAGATTTTTCTTTGAAGAACAGCTCCCCCACCTCGTTGTCGTATTTTTTATGGCAATACGATTTATTTTAAAGTTATATAAACCATTAAAATAATTTATCCTATTTTCTATAAATCTCCTCGCCTGTTCTCTTTTTTTGATTGTAAAACGCCTTCTCTTTTTCATTTTCCCAACTCCTCTATTTTTTTCAGAATTTCGTTTAGTTTATCATTTTCAATGCGGTAAATTGCTTTTTGCATCTCCTCAATTTCCTTTTTCGCATCAACATTTGTTTTATAGTCCTCTGCTGCCTGAAATCTGTCCCTGTCGTTCTGCCTGTTCTGCGACATCATAATAATCGGAGCTGCATAAGCTGCTTGAGTTGAAAACAAAAGATTTAACAAAATAAAAGGATAAGGGTCCCAGTGGGAAATGTAGGCTACAATATTAAATATCATCCAAATCACCACAAGAATTGTCTGGACAATTATAAATCCCCACGAACCCATTCCTTTGGCTAAACCATCGGCAATGCGCTGGCCCGCTGATAAATTTTTATTATGCTTTTCGTGCCAAGTTTTATTATTATTCATTTTTTGAAAAATTAATTATATTTATATATTTTAGCACATAAAAAGCCCTTTTGGGGCTTTTTATTTAGATTACTGGGCTCCGCAGGTAGGATTCGAACCTACAACCTTATCCTTACACATTATCCTAAAATTACTTTTAGGGGTGGACTATATCATCGCCTTATGGCTCTATCAATTCACCACTTAGGCGCCTCGGTATCTAGTCTCTACGGCGCTCTTCGCAAAGCGAAGTTCCCACGGTATTACCCATTTCAGGGCTTCACCGTTATCCCGAAATTATTCATCCCAAAGTTTCCTTTGGAAGCTGCGTAATGCCGGCCTCAACTTCTCTGTGGCAATTTGCGCAAACAAGAATACACTTATCCAATTCTCTTTTGGTTACTTCCCAAGACCTTGTGTATCCTTTTTCGCCAATGCTAAAAGATTTTTGACTGCCGTCAACATGATGGAGGTCTAATGCCCCGACATATTTGTTATATCCACATATTTGGCATTTGCCTCCTTTATATTGGACAGAGAGAAGTTTGATTTTTCGCCTTCTTTTTGCAACGGCTTTAATTAATTCTTCTCGCCTGTCGGCATATTTTCTTTTTTCTGCCATATATTTTATTATATGACATTTTAAAGAACTCTCACAGGGATTTGCTCTACCATTGAGCTACTGCGGAACTCAATAATCTAACAATTACTATTTTATATCTTTTTTTTATTTTTTTCAAGTGCAACTCGTAAAAAATCCTGCCTGCGGAGCAAAAAACTCCCGAGAGGGTATCCTTTGGGTCTTTCTCGGGTTTTAGTTGTATTTTCATTGAAAAGAATATAAAATAGATAAAATAACATGAAAATAAATAAAATAAGAATAATTGTTTTGTCTATTGTTATTTTTGCAATTGGAGGAGGAATAGGCTATGGAGCTGAATATTATTGCAATTTTCGACAAACAAAATATTTAATCTCGAACATTTTGCCTGTCAGAGAAAACAATTTTAATTATAAATTTATATACCCATTGCTTCGTTATGAATTTGGCGATGCAAAATATTATTTGGAAAATAAAGATTTAGAACAAAAAATTAATAACTATATTCAAAAACAGTACCAAGACCAAAATGCAGAAAGTATTTCGGTCTATTTTTCAAATCTTTTAACTGGCAGGTGGTCGGGAGTGAATGCAGATACCCAATACATTCCTGGAAGCTTGATGAAAGTATTGATTATGATGGGTTATTATAGAGAATCGCAATTAGACCAATCTACTATGCAAAAGAGTTTTACATATAGCAAAGAAGTAGACCAAGCAGTCCAGTCAATACCCAATGTAATTCCCACAAATTTAATCATAGGACAAAGTTATACTACAAAATATATAACAGAAGATATGATTGAAAATTCAGACGATGGAGCAGAGGTGCTATTGCTTGCAAATATTGATAAGAAGATCTTTGATGACGTTTTTGAAGACCTAAAAATACCGGCCCTAGGAACGACGCTAAACTATACTATTTCGCCGAAAGATTACACGGCCTTTTTAAAAATTTTGTATAACTCAACCTATATGACAGAAGTTAACTCCGAAGAGGCGTTGTCTTTTTTAAGCAAGACAACATACCATGATGGAATTTATGCTGGTGTTCCCTCTGGCGTTATTGTAGCTCAAAAATATAGGGAGGCAGTAGATACTGACCCTACCAGCGAAGAAATAGTAGGAACAGATTTACATGATTGCGGAATAATCTACGCCAAAACGTATCCATATACATTATGCATTATGACAAAAGCAAAAGGATTGGTTGCCCAAAAACAACTTGCTTCTATTATTAAAGATATATCAGCGATTGTTTATAGCTATGTTAGTTCTGGCGGTGGAAAATAAAAATCCCAAACTACTCGTCTCCAACCCACAATATCCCAATTTAAGGTTCTGAACGCATGCAATAAGGGACGCAGGAATAAAAAACACCCCTTCAGGGTGTTTTAAATTGAAATTTGCGGCGTTTTCTATCCCTTGTCTTCTGGCATTTTTTTAATCATTTCTTTCATTTTACCGATAAAATCTAATTTTGCCTGTATAATCTTTTCTTTTTTTTCTAACATAGCTAACTTAAATTCTTTTTTCATCGGACCGTGCATTTGGCGACAGCCGCAATCTTCGTGACCTTCGTGATTTTCTTCGTGCATCATAATAATTTTTTATTTTTTTATTAAAGCGACCTTTTTTGTGTCTGCACTAAATAATACGCATGGAATGATAAAAATGATGCCGACTATCAAATGATTGACCTCTTACCTTGCATTTTCGGGAATAGTATGCTACTATTAAATAGTAAGTTTTAGGTTTCTTTCTTGGTTTTTAGAACCTTGAGTTACCAAATGTCTTCCGAACTATTTTATTTTGGTTTGAGTAGGGTCGCGAGAAATTTCTGCGAAGCAGAATTTCCCGACCTGGCGAAAATTTGGAATTGCGAGGAGGTTTATCAATGGAGTGATAAGCCGACGAGTAATTACAAAT
The DNA here is from genome assembly GCA_049513595.1 of Candidatus Staskawiczbacteria bacterium. Lineage (GTDB taxonomy): Bacteria > Patescibacteriota > Minisyncoccia > Minisyncoccales > Staskawiczbacteraceae > XYD1-FULL-39-28. The sequence goes on from JBEKVX010000033.1 coordinate 3,606, forward strand.
TTGCAGCCCAAAACAAAATATAAAGAGTTGAAGGTCATTTGGTAATTCAAGGTTATCAGTAAGCCGTAGAAGAACTGAGGTCGGCTTACATATTATTAATCAAGAAAAAAATTATGGCAAAGAAATTATATGTAGGTGGATTGTCTTATGACACCACTGAAGCCACTTTAAAGGACACATTTGCTGCTGCTGGAACAGTTGAAACGGCTACAATCATCGTAGATAAGATGACCAACCGCTCAAAAGGTTTCGGATTTGTGGAAATGTCAACCGATGAAGAGGCAAAAAAGGCAATCGAATTATTCGATGGCAAAGAGCTTGATGGAAGAACCATCAAAGTAAATGAAGCCAAACCAATGGAACCACGCGCACCAAGAACAGGCGGCGGATTCGGCGGAGGCAACAGATGGTAATTTTCTAAAGTTATCAAAAACAAAAAATCGCCGGGGTACCCTTTGGGTCGGGCGATTTTTTGTTTTGACATTAAGCATTTTTTAGTGTATAATTAGTTTTTAATAAAAAGTAAATGAAAAATATAAGAAATATTGCGATAATTGCTCACGTTGACCATGGAAAAACCACGCTGGTGGACGCGCTTTTGAGGCAAAGCAAAACTGAAATGAAAAAAGAAGTTGCCGCCCAGGAAATGATTATGGACAGCAATGAATTAGAAAGAGAAAGAGGAATTACTATTTTTTCAAAAAATGCTTCGGTTATGTACAACGGAACTAAAATAAATATTATTGACACGCCCGGTCACGCGGATTTTGGCGGTGAAGTGGAAAGGGTTTTGAATATGGCAGACGGATGCTTGCTTTTAATTGACGCAAAAGAAGGTCCGATGCCGCAAACCAGATTTGTTTTGAAAAAGGCCTTGGAAATGGGTCACAAGATTATTGTCGTGATAAATAAAATTGATAAAAAAGATGCCAGACCAAAATTTGCATTGGAGGCAACCTATGAATTATTTTTGGAATTGGGAGCCGGAGACCATTCTCTAGATTTTCCTGTAATTTATGCTTCGGGCCGCGATGGGAAAGCCGGGCTTTCCCCGGATTTATCAAAAATGGAAAATATCACTCCGCTTTTTGACGCAATTGTAAAACACATTCCCTCCCCCATCGCCGACGCAAAAAAGCCATTGCAAATGCTGGTGACTTCAATTACTCCGGATGATTTTAAAGGCCGCCTTGCAATTGGAAGGGTCTATAATGGAGTTGTAAAAGCCGGGCAAGAAATTGTTCACATAAACAGAGAGGGCGAAATTAAAAAATGCAAGATAACTTCTTTGATGTCTTTTGTTGGATTGGCAAAAATGGAAGTGGAAGAAATAAAAGCCGGCGACATTTGCGCGATTGCCGGAGTTGAAGATGCAACAATTGGAGAAACAATTGCCGACGTAGAAAATCCTGTTGCGCTGCCATTAATAAATATTGAAGAGCCAACCGTAAAAATGACTTTTATGGTAAGCTCTTCACCTTTTGCAGGAAAAGAAGGCGACTTCTCAACAACAATGCAAATTAGAAAACGACTTTTCAAAGAATTGGAAACTGATGTTTCTTTGCGGGTTGTTGAAGATGACAAAAATAATTGGATTGTTTCGGGCAGAGGAGAATTGCATTTGGCAATTTTAATTGAGCGTTTGCGCAGAGAGGGCTTTGAGTTTCAGGTTTCGCGACCGCAAGTAATTTGCAGAGAAATAAACGGCGAAATTATGACTCCGTATGAAAAAATATTTATTGAAGTACCGGAAAAATATCAGGGCATAATAATGCAAAAAATGGGAGAAAGAAAAGGAGAATTAAAAGAAATGCGTATTAACGGAAACATTGTTTTACTGGAATTTATAATTCCGACGCGGGGCTTATTTGGATACAAAAATGAATTTTTGACAGACACAAAAGGCCTTGGAATTATGAACACAAGTTTTTTTCAATACATGCCTGACCCAGGCAACTGGAAAGAAAGAGACCACGGCTCGTTAATTTCAACTGACACCGGCCCAACAAACATGTATGGACTTCGTAATGTCCAAGACAGAGGAATAATGTTTTTTTCTCCGGGAGTTGAGGTTTATCAAGGACAAGTTGTCGGGCAAAATTCAAGGCCAAATGATATTTGGGTAAATGTCTGCAAAGAAAAAGAGCTTTCGAACATGAGGTCAAAAGGCGAAGGAAATAAAGAACATTTTAACGTTCCAAAAACAATGGGTTTGGAAGATGCATTGGAATATGTTGGCGACGATGAGTTGGTTGAAGTTACTCCAAAAAATATTCGCATCAGAAAATTACATTTAACGGAAGTTGACGCAAAAAGAGCCGACCGCGCCGCCGAGGGCATCAAATTCGATTACTAAGCGCCTCTTGATTTTTAGAACAAATTGTGGTAAGGTAAGTTATGATGAATTTGATAAGCAAGGAACAATTTTTACAAGAGCACAATAAATTATCACCCTCGAACTTGCGAGCTACTTTGGCGTTGTTAAACCGGTTCAAAGAAGAAAAAAAACCCCTAATCAAAGACACCGAATGGTGCCTGGATAAACACAGAATTCCCTTTATTTCCTGGCTCACCGCTCTGCCGAAAGCTGAAAAAAAATCCGGCAAAAAATCAACCAAAAAAGAAATTTTCAAAAATTATCCCGAAACCCACTATGAAGGTTAAGCAAATCAAAAACCCGAGACGCTATCTCGGGTTTTTGATTGACATTCAATTTTGTTGTATAATATAATAATAGTATAATTTAATAATATGGATATTAATTCACTTATAGCAATAGTCGTCGCTATCGTTGTCATTTATTTTTTTGTAAAATTGGTTATAAGCCCGCTGATTAAAGCCGTGCTTGGCATTATAATTTTTATAATTGCGATTTATATTTTGCAGCGATATTTTGGTTTTAATTTGAACAACATTTTAGGTCCCTTTGGCGTTTATCTAAATTTAAATAAATGGGGCATAAATCTTAACTGGATTTTGTCGCCCTTAAATTATTACATTAACCAGGCAACATCTCTATTCCATTCTTTGTGGGGAAATGTTCCTAAACATTGAGTTGCCAAATGCCTTCCGAACTATTTTATTTTAGTTTTCAGGCGAAAATTTGATAGAACGAGGAGGTTTATCAATGAAATCGATAAGCCGACGAGTTATAGCAAATTTGCGGCCAAAAATAAAATATAAAGAGTTGAAGGTCATTTGGCAATTCAAGGTTTCAATAATGACATTCGGAAACACAATTTTAGCAATAATAAATTTCTTATCATACCCGACTTGGCATTTGGTTGTATTTTATGTAATTCTTCTAGCGATTGTAATTTTTTTAATGGTAAAATCGTGGTTTCCAGGATACTTTTGATGAAACATGGACAACAATAACACTATTCAGCAGGCAGCAGAAGAACCTCAATACCAGACGCTTGGGAAAAAAGTGTTCTGGTTATTTTTTTTACAGATGGCTCCGGTCGCTTTTATCCTTCTGATAATTTCAATAATTATTTTTGCTTTTTCTTTCCAGCCATTTCTGGCGGAAACCAATCTTGGCAACATGCGGGCATACTCTTTGTGGGCGTCATTGATTATTTTTATAATTTCTTTGATTATTTTCGCCATATCTTTTGCCTATTCCTGGTTAACTTACATAAATTATACATTTTTAATGTCAGATGATTCTTTTAAGATAAGGCGCGGGGTTTTAAGCAAAACAGAAAATGCCATCCCCTACCGACAGATACAAAATGTTGATATCGAAAGAAATTTCATGTTTCAAATGCTGGGATTGAGCCGGCTAATTATTTTAACTGCCGGGCATGAAGATGAAAAACCTGAAGAACGAGACGAGGCAGAAGGAGTGATCCCTGCGCTTGACCAAAAATTAGCTGTGTGGCTGCAAACAGAACTTTTAAAAAAAGCTGAGATACAAAAAGTGACAGAAACAAAATAGTAATTAGAAAGGTCGTAAAAAAATTATAGAAATTATTTCATAATTTATATAATTACGTCGCTCGGTTCAAATGAAAAACCGCTCGCTAATAAATTAAAATAAATTTTAATTTATCTCGCTCGCATTTTTCATTTATCCCTCGCTAGTAATTATTAAATAATTTTTAAAAATGTTAATAAATTATTTAGCAGAAATTTGGGGGATTTCTATTGTAATAATCTCCCTTGCGCTTCTCGTAAAAGAAAAACACTTAAAAAAACTTTTCGCAGCCATAGAAAATGATGAAAGTTTATTTCTGTGGGGATTTATCAGTTTGATAATTGGTCTTGCCATGATTTTATCCTACAATGTTTGGCAACAGGGCTGGCAGGTTATCATCACAATTCTGGGCTGGCTGGCTTTGATAAAGGGCTTGGCCTTGTTATTTTTGCCAGAGCAAATGAAAAAGTATGCCAAAAAAATTGGCGACCCAAAATGGCTGCCGATTTATTTAGTCATTTTAATTATCATCGGCCTTGTCATCACCTACCTTGGCTTTACAGCATAATTTTCTCATCTAAAACAAAAAGCCGCCTATGGGTGGTTTTTTGTTCCTGCCTGCCGGCAGGCAGGTTAGTAATAATCCTTGACTTTTTTGAGTTCGCGATGTTTTCTTAATTTTTCTAGCGCTTTTGCCTGAATTTGCCTAATTCTTTCGCGGGTTACGCCAAATTCTTCGCCGGTTTCTTCCAAGGTATGCATTACTCCGTCATCCAAACCAAATCTCATTCCCAAAATTTTTAATTCTCTTGGAGTCAATTCGCTGGAAATTTCTTTGAGCCGGTCTTTCAAAAGTTTTCTGGCTGCCTCGGTGTTGGGCGCAATTGTTTTATCATCTCTAATAAATTCTGCCAAAACGCTGTCTTGCTTGTCTTTATCTTCGCCAACCGGCGTCTCCAATGAAACGGCTTTTTGCGCAATTTTTCTTATGTGGTGCACTTTATCAACTTCAATTCCCATTTCAGCTGCAATTTCTTCAGCTAATGGTTCTCTGCCCAATTCCTGCAAAAGATTTTTTCTGACTTTTGTATATTTGGAAATTGTTTCAATCATGTGCACCGGGATTCTGATTGTTCTTGCCTGGTCGGCTAAAGCCCTTGTAATTGATTGGCGTATCCACCAGGTTGCATAAGTTGAAAATTTATATCCCTTTCTCCAATCAAACTTTTTGACCGCCTTAAAAAGACCCAGATTTCCCTCTTGAATTAAATCAAGCAAAGTTAAATTTGGCGAACGTCCCACATATTTTTTTGCGATAGAAACCACCAGCCGCAAGTTCGCCAAAGCCAGTTTATTTTTTGCCTCTTCGTCATCCATTTCAATTCTTTTTGCCAATTCTTTTTCTTCTTTCGCCGACAAAAAAGCTGACTTTCCAATTTCTTTCAAATACATTTGTATCGGGTCAATTTTGCCAATAAGCGGCTTTCTGCCCTTCTTTTCTTTTTTGGGTTTTGTCTCTAAAAATTCCTGCATTTCTTTTATGGCAACTCCGCGCTCCTTAAAATCATCATAAATTTTTTCGAAGCCGGCAATATTGTGCTCAATTTTTGGAAAAGCATACAAAATTTCCGAGGTTGTGACAAAACCGCGCTCCTGTCCCTTTCTCAAAAGCGCATCCAATTGCGCTTGGTCTATAACGGACTTCTTGCTGACCCTCTCTGCTTTATGAGATCTTCTCCTCGGGGCGCGCTTGATGTGCCTTTTTTTCGAGATTTTTTTTCGTTTCAGCACCCTTTTGATTT
>JBEKVX010000034.1:0-9145 GCA_049513595.1 Candidatus Staskawiczbacteria bacterium
CCCTCAACTTTTTGTTTTTTCACCTCCTTTGAAGAAAAAAAAGTATTATATACATGAGGAGAAAAGTTTTTACCTAATTCGGGAATTTTTTTTACCAAACTAGAAGGCTCAAAACAAGAAAGGTTTCTGCATCCTTTATTGAAAAGTTTAAACAATAAACCACCCGCGGCACACCCCACCTCAAGAACTTCGTCAGGAGAATAATGTATGTCAGCATCTTTTAAAAATGTCTCCAACATCTCTTTCCCCCACTCTCCAACGCCCAAAGGAGTACTCAAAGATGCTTTTTTGGACAAATAAATTTTTTCTAATTTTTTATCCAGAGATCGAGAATATTTTTCTTGAATCAAGCCACAATCCTCACACATTAATATAGAAAAATCTAGGCAATCTTTTTGGGGATTGTTATTCGGTACGCCCACTAAAATGGGGAGGTCTTTAATTGTGAGATATTCTCTGGTTGCACCCATACAGAAATTACATTTGTCAGAAGAATTAAGTTTCATATATAAAAAATTTATTTTCTATAAAGCTACGAAAACATTTTATAACTATTTTTTATAACGCTATTTTTTTCCAAGTAACTAATTCATTTTTTTTTATACCCTCCTTTGTTTTTTTCCCCAATATGCCTCCAAGGTATTTGCTCTCAATTCCACCTGATGGTCTTTTTATAATTAATTTATCTTTTGTAAGAATTTCATTTTTGGCAATATCTTCTCTGGCAATGATGCTTTTTCTGACAATTTTCATTATTTTTTTTTCACTTTTAGTCGGCTTCTTTATAGCGCTTCCCAGAATTTCCTCTGCTTCTCTAATATTGTGAATCATTTCTTTCAATTCTTTCGGGTCTAAAGATGCCTTATGGTCTGGTCCCGGTAAATTTTTATCTAACGTAAAATGTTTTTCTAAAACTTGAGCCCCCATTACTATTGCCATTATCGGCACAAAAATATTCTTTGTATGGTCTGAATAACCAACCGGTAGATTAAGCTCTCTTCTAAGCGTCAGCATTGCTCTTAAATTAACCTCTTTGGGTAGGCAGGGATAATCGGTGGTGCAATGCAAAATAATTATCTTGTTGTTGCCGCATTTTTTAATCGTTTTTACAGCCGTTTTAACTTCTGCCATATCGGCCATGCCCGTAGAAAGAATTATTAATTTTTTCTTTTCTGCAACTTTTTCTAAAAATGGCAAATTTGTAAGGTCTCCGGAAGCAATCTTATATGCTGGCACAAACGGCTCTAAAAAATCAACTGCGTCTTCTGTGTGTGGGGTTGATAAAAAGATTATTCCTTTTTTGTCGCAGTGTTTTTTAAGCTCTAAAAAATCTTGATTATTTAATTCAAGTTTTTTAAGCATTTGTAGCTGGCTTTCATTGTTACCCGTATTCTTTTTTTGATACTCGGCCATTCCGGCAAATTCTGAAACAACATCTTCTGCCTTAAAAGTAGAAAATTTTACGGCGTCTGCCCTAGCATCTTTTGCAACGTCAATTAGCTTTTTTGCAATTTCTAGGGAACCGTTGTGATTAACACCCGCCTCGGCAATAATAAAACATGGTTTTCCCTCGCCCACTAATTTATTTCCTAATCTTATTTTTTCATCTTGATTCTTTCGAATTAATAATTCTGCCGATTCAAAATCAGCTTCATTGTCTATATCGACGCTTTTCTCTGTCGGCATAATGTATGGTAAAATCTTTTCACAGAAAAAACTTTTGTATTTAAATAAATTAGCAGGAGTAGAAATAAATATTGCCCCATTGGGAATATAAACCTTCGGTAGGTCCTGTCTTTTCAACTCTAAATATTTTCTGTTAAGTATTGGTTTTAAATATTTCTCTTCAATCTTAAAAGAAGCATGGATAAGATGTTCGGCCTCACGAACGCCGACGACTGACTCGCATTTATTTTTTAAAAAAAGTTCTATGGCCCGGTCAATATCTTGCGCAGTTCGTAACGGCGAAGTGGGTTGCAGCAAAAGAACAATATCCGGTTTATATTTTTCAGTTTCTCCCAGATAAGCAATAATGTGCTCTACGACCGGATGCGTCGGCGTATTATCTTCTGCCAAGTTTTTTGGTCTTTTTATAACCTCTGCGCCGGTACCTTTTGATATCTGACTAATTTCTTCATCGTCTGTAGAAACAATAATCCTATCTAAATACTTGCTTTTTAAGGCTGACTCTATTGTATAAACAATTAAAGGCTTACCCAGCAAAGGCTTGATATTTTTTTGGGGAATCCTCTTTGAACCGCCCCGGGCTGGAATTATTGCTAATATTTTTTGTTTAACAGCCATAAATTTTATTTGGAAACTTGCCTGACTATTTTAGCAACTCTTTCAGAATTTTTTCCGTCAACCAGATAATATTTTTTCATATTTCTTTTAAGCGAAGTGTTTAAATCGCTTCCTTTTTTCAATAATTGCGGCAAAATTTGAATTAATTCAGCCATATTATTCGCGCCCACGCTTGCTCCCAATTTTACCGATACCAACGGCAGGCTAAGGTTCTCTGGAACTGCAAAATGCGGATCGACAATATTTACCGTCGGCTTACGGCGATAAATTCCGTTGAGCCCTTCGGTCGACCAAGTAGTTAAAACAACGTCTGAGGCGGCTCCAATTTCGTCAGTTGAAAACTCGTCTGTGTCCAATACTTTAACACCAGCATCGGCCAGCATTTTCTTATATGTTTCGTATTTTACGTTATCCCTTGGATGGCGACGGAAAACGAAATAAAAATCTTTTTTAACTCCCTTGAGAGCATCCGCCATTTGCGTTATTTTTTCCGGCTCATCCATTGTTGACATATAAGAAACCAATCTATCTCCAGGTTTTAATCCTAATTTGCCTCTCACTTGCTGGGCAATTTTTTCTGTATCTTCATGAAAAAATCTGTCAAAAGCTGGCTGGCCGGTCACTTCAATTCTGTCCTTCAAATCCGGGAACCTTTCTGTTATTAAATCTTTTGCCCCTTGATCCATAACGCAGATCTTTTCCGGAAGCGGCATTTTCCTTTTCATTAATTCCGATAAAAAATGAATTGAATTTGTATAATAATCTTCAACTAGAACTTTTGGCACGTCCGGGAAAGTCGCACTTGCGTAGGTCTCTATTCCCATTTCTTCGGAATTATCTATTAAAATTACATTAGGATTCCCAATAACACTCTCGGCGGTTAATATATTGCCATTAGGAGTGACATCCTGCACAGAAAAATTATTTTCAATAACATCTTCTGCCCTCCCATCGGTCATTGTGATTATAGATGCACCCGAATCCTTGCTTAACTCTTTAATCACCGGCAAAAGCGCGTTTCCGCTGCCTGGATCTCGTGTAACAACCAAAATTCTATAATGCTCCGGACTTTCACCTGCTTTTTCTTGTTCTATTTCTAACAGCTTCGTTTCAAATAAATCAGGCCTGCCTTCTATATAGCCCAATCTCTTTTTTTCTTCCGCTGTATATTTTTCTGGATTCAATTTTTCCGACATAAAACTTAATTTTTAAATGTTAAATCATCTGTGCCATCTTTGTTTACTGTATGCCTTAATTTCCATTCGCCATTTACTTTTTTCCATAAATGAGGGGAACGAAACTGGTCGCATAATTCAAAAAATCTTTCCGGTTTTATTTCAAGGTAATCCATGATTTCGTTGAAATATCTGTCGGGAAATTCGCCGTCAAATTTTTTGACTAGCGCCATTCCCTCTTCGCGGGTCAAGTGCTTATTTCTTATTTCCTGGGAAGCATCGTAGGTCGCTCTGCCTATGCCAAATTTAATAAAAGTTGTGTAATAATGTAAATCGTCTATTTTGTCGTCAATGCTGTTATATTTGCTATAGGTTCCCTGAGTTCTGAATGGACGGGCCTGAAACCCCGTGTGTTCAACTGCATAATAATAACTTTCTTGAGGTATCCATTTTAAATAATATCCCAAATAACGGACTTCGATATTGGACTTTTCTATTTCTTTGTAGTCAGCTGGCAAAAAGGGCATTAATTCTGATAACCCTAAATTATGTTTTTTTATTAACTCTAAAATGGAAACTCCACCCAAACTTATTTCATTAAAATTTTCCATTGCAAAATACGACTTATCTCTCAGCGAAGTTTTGTTATCAGCTATAGAATTTCCATATTCAGCTTCGTTTTCTCCATAAAAAATGAGTGGAATGTTATATTTAATGGCAATTTTCGGCGCTAAGTTTTTTTGCCCCAAAATAAATGTTTGAAAGGGATGAAACAGGTTTTCTATGGCAAGCTTGGTCAATAATTTCATCGCCCTGCCGTTGGGTTTAAAAGTTATGTTATCAAACCCGCCGATTTCTATCCAATTTTTAAAATTGCGGTAACCATAATCTGTATACAATATCGGCGGCCAAGTTACTGTAAGCGGATTCATGTTGTATTTGTATTTCAATATATGGGCAGCTAACGCGCTGTCTTTTCCACCGCTGCCAGGAACAACGCAGTCATAAGAACCGTCATTTTTTCTGTATTTCTCCAGCAAAGCAATCAATTCTTTTTCTCTTTGATTCCAGTCAATTTGCGTCTTTTTTTCAGCAAACCTGCAGGCATCGCAAACTCCCTCTTCATCAATATTAATAGTTGCGTGACCGGAACTTAATACGTGCTTAAACTCCACGCTTGAGGATGGGCGCTGGTTTGACATAACGCATTTTTTACAAAAAATTACTTTTTCTGGCAATCCATATTTCGCTCCTAATTTTTCTTCGTTCATTTAATTTTCAATTATATCTGCTAAGTTTTTATAAATTATTAATCCTCTTTCCCCACTTTTTTCAGGATGAAATTGGCAGGCAAAAACATTTTTATTTTGTAAGCTCGAACAGTAATTCAACCCGGCATAATTTGTTTCTGATAAAACAACATCTGTGTTTAACGGCAAAACATAAAAAGAATGCACAAAATACATATAATCTCTCTCTGACAATCCTTTCAGCAATGTGTCTTCCCAGTTTTTTCCGCCAGGCAGTTTTAAAATTTTATTCCATCCGACTTGCGGGACTTTATCTTTTAAAGATGGAATTTTTGACACTCTGCCCCTAATCACACCCAATCCCTTATGGATGCCAAACTCTTCGCTCTCTGTCATCAACAGTTGCATCCCCAAACATATTCCTAAAAATGGCTTGCCAGAATTAATAAATTCTTTTATTGCCCGCACTAAATCTAATTTTTCAAGTGTTTTCATCGCATCTCCAAAAGCGCCAACTCCAGGCAAAATTAAAGCCGATGCTCTCAAAATTTCCGCCTTATCATTTGAAACAACCGCATCCAAGCCGACTTTTTCGCAGGCAAGCTTGACGCTGAACAAATTTCCCATTCCATAATCTATAATTACAACTTTTCTTTCCATAATTTAATTTCTGCAATTAATTCCCTGTTCTGAAAGATATGATTTTATTTCCTTTAATCCGGCTGTTTTTATTTTTTCAGAAGTCCTGCCGCTTTTCAAAAATTCAACATTTCCTTCAGCTTTGTCTGCAAACAAATTACTAGCATCTGAATGATTTTTGACGAAATCATAATGAAGGACGGAGGCCAAACTGACAGCATCTGCTTTTCCTTTTTTTATCACTTCTTTTATATCCTCTAATTTTCCCGCTCCGCCATTGGCGATTACTGGTATTGAAACAGATTCAGCCACTCTTCTAATTAATTCAATGTCATATCCAGAACCCGTGCCCTCCTTATCTACCGATGTGAGCAAAATCTCGCCGGCTCCCAATTCTTCAACCTTTTTTGCCCACGAAAAAACTTCTACTCCGGTGAATTCCCTCGCGTTTTCTATAAATGCCGTGTATCTGCCGTCCGGCTGTTTTATCGCCTCAATAGATATTAAAATGGTTGAGGAGCCGAATCTTTTTGATGCCTCTTTTATAATCTCAGGATTTTTGATTGCCATTGTGTTTAAAGAAACTTTGTCTGCCCCGGCCCTCAACACATTTTTAATATCATCTAACGTGCGCAGCCCTCCTCCAACAGTTAGGGGAATAAAAATTTTTGCTGCTGTTTTCTTTATCATATCAACCAAACTGTTTCTGCCGTATAAACTGGCAACAACATCCATATATATTAATTCGTCGGCTCCGGCCTCATAATAATATTCTGCAAACTGTTCGGGTTGTCCCAAAACCCTCAGTCCCTCCAGATGTATGCCCTTTACTAAATTAGGCCCCTTGATATCTAACCTTGGGATAATCCTTATATTTTTCATTACTTTTTTATCTGATTATTGTTTTTCTATTAATTTACTAGCGTTTTTAAGGAGCCAAGAAGAGCTTTGCACTTTACCTCCGCCGACATTGTTGATTATTTTAATATTGAATTCTTCGCAAACTCCAATTTCCGGTATGTTTCCAGAATGCCTGTCTCCTCCTTTCGCAAAATATAATTCACCCGGATATAATTTGGCAACCATTTTTAAGCTTTCTATCACGCTCCCATCTTTATCAATTGACAAAACAACATCGTCTGCATATCTTAAGGCCTTAATTATTTCTATTCTTTCTTGCTCAGGCATAAAGGGAGTGCTTTTCTTAATTTTTACCTGCTCATCGTTGTTTACAATCACAACTAAAAAATCGCCCAATTTTTTTGCCTCTCTTATCAAATTTATATGGCCGATGTGCAGAGGATTAAAAAATCCCGAAGTTATGACTACTTTTTTCATATATTTCTCATATCTTATTGATTTTTATATGTTTAATTTGTATCATCAGATAATATAAACATATTTAATTTGTAGCATAAATTGTTATGAAAATCAACTCTATCGGAGATAAACTTTATTGGGCGTATATTATTGGGTTTTTTGTAATATTGGCCTTGCCTTTATTGGATTTATACCCGTGGTTTCTACCGCCTGACTGGGGCAAAACGCTGGTGTTTAGGAGCGTAATGGCAATAATCTTATTTTTGTTTGCTTATCAGTTTTTATACAGAAAACAGGAGCTCTCCATCCCTAACATTAAAAAAAACAAGATTGTCTGGGCTTTAGTGGCGCTTTTTGTTGTTTATTTAATTTCCAGCATCTTTTCTGTTGACCCTTATTTCAGTTTTTGGGGCTCTCCGGTGCGTTCTGGGGGGTTTTTCAATTTTGCTTTCTATATTGTTTTCGCTATTTTGACCTTTATTCTATTCAAAAAAGAGGACTGGAAAAAGTCCTGGATTTTTTCTCTGGCGATAGGGATTTTAATTTGTTTTCTGGCGATAATCCAATTCTACAGCTTGTTTAGTAAAATTTTTATTTCTTTTCCAGGCATAAGCGGACCGCCCTCAACCATGGGAAATCCGATATTCCTGGCAATTTACCTTTTGCTTTTATTTCTCCCAACTTTATCTTTTGCAATCAAGGAAAAAAATAAATATTTAAAAATATTTTATATTTTTTCTCTTTTGCTTTTTGGATACACTATTTTAATAACTGGCGTCAGAGCTGCCTATTTTGGAATTGTTGCCGGTATTTTATATTTTTTATTTTTTTATCCCAAAAAATTTAAGATTTTCAAAATATTAACCGCGGCTCTTTTGTTGTTAGTAATTTTTGTTGTTTTTTATATAAACGCTTTTCCAAATTCACCTAAGGTACTGCAAAAAAATCTGGCTTTTAAGATGTTGTCATCACAACTATCGATTAAACAAGTATTTAACAATGAAAGATTCCGCGCCTGGCAGACAGTGATAAAAGAGATTGAAAACAAACCGATTTTGGGCTGGGGCCCTGAAAATTTATCTGTTGGTTTTGATAAAAATTATAGTTCCCTTATAACAAAGTCTCCTTGGTGGGACAGGGCGCACAACATATTTTTAGATGTCGGAGCAGAGACAGGAATTTTGGGAATGATAACTTATTTGGCGCTATTTGTTGTTTTGTTCTGGCAGCTTCAAAAAAGTAAACAAAAACAACCCAATGGGTACCCCGATGAAAACAAAAAAATAATAATCAATGGGATACAGGCGACTTTGGTCGGTTATTTGGTTGCTAATTTTTTCAGTTTTGATTCTTTCAGCAGTTATTTTATATTCTTCCTTTTGATTGGATATTCTCTGCATCTGACGACACAAAATAATACACAGAATGGAACACAGATGAACGCAGAACAAAAAAGCACTTCATGGAAACCAGTATTCATGCTTATGTTCTTCTGCATTTTAGTAATATTTATGTGGCAATATAATTTTGTGCCTCTTCAAATTAATGAGCAGCTAAATATCGCCGGCAGTTTAGCTTATAATAAAAACTGCAAAAATGCTGTGCCCACCTTAGATAACCTGCTACCACGACACAGTATTTTAGATTCTTTTGTGCGATTGCAATATATATATTTTACACAAGAGTGCGCCAGTTATTCCCCTGAACAAAATTTGGCTTATGCTACGAGGGACGCGGAAATAGCAAACCAAGCCGTAAAAATTCAGCCCCTCGATACGATACTTTGGATATTTTTAGGACATTTTACCACTATTATGGCCAAATCAGAACAAAACGCGCAAACAAAGACCGACTTGCTCAACCAAGCATATTCTTATTTTGATAAAGCAACGTCTTTGGCTCCCAAACATCAAGAAATATTAATAGAAAGGGCAAAAACAGACATTGCTGCAAAAAATTATCAGGCATTGCTCCAAGACGCGCAGAAATGTGTTGCCTTAAATCCAAATTTTGGGGAATGCTATTGGGACAAAGCTCTTTTTGAAATATATTCAAAAGATTTTACAGATGCAGAAAACTATAAAAAAATGGCTCTTCAAAAAGGTTTCATTACGTATAACACTCCAGCAATTTCTGATTTAGCAGAGGCATATATTGCAATTGAAGATTATAGGGACTTATCTTTAATTTACGAAAATCTTATTTCGGCAAATCCAAAAGTGCCGCAATACCACTCTGCATTGGCTGCCATATATGGCAAAATGGGCGAATATCAAAAAGCCCGCGAGCAGGCAATGATATATTTGCAATTAGTTCCTGATGCAAAAGATGAAGTAAATGCATTTTTAAAGACATTACCATATTGATTAAAATCGGTATATCCCAAACAAAAAAGCCCGCGCTTAAGCCCCAGGGTGTAGATTTGCTCCACTTCAAAGCCGCAGCGGCGGAGCCAAT
>JBEKVX010000035.1:0-9124 GCA_049513595.1 Candidatus Staskawiczbacteria bacterium
TTTTATTTTAATCATTCTGGTTAAAGCTGCGGTTTGACCAATTGGTATTCTGCGCCGTTATGTACCAGCTCGTATTTATATCCCATACGATCTTGAAAAATGGCATGGCCGTAATTGTACGCCTCATCAAAAAAAACTTTCGCTTCCTGGGCATTGATTACGCGCGTTAAAAAATAAATGCCCTGACTTACGCTGTCGTCGTGTGATACGGTGTGGCCGTAGATTATCGTTTCCATTTTTTTGCAAACGAAGTGAGCAACCGAGCGCTCAACGCTTTGAGTGCTCGGTAATCTCGCTATCGCTCGATTATTTCTATTGTTTTATTTCTTGATGAATAACCGGAAATAATTTTTACCGAAGATGAACCGGTTTTAAAATATATTGCCAGGGCATTTCTTATTGCTTCGTTTGCTTTGCCTTTTTCCGGCGGCTCTTTTACAGAAACAATAAAATTATTCTCATCAATCTTTTCTATTTTTTCCTCTTTGGAATTTGGTTTTGCTTTTATATTTATTCTCATACAACAATTTGTTCGCCTTTCCCAATTAAATCAACCTCTCTGCCTTGGACCAAAATCGCCTGGTCGTCTGTTAAAATCTTTAATTTTTTTGCTCTTTTTTTCGGATTTTTTATTTTGGATTTTATTAATTCTGCATATTCTGGCTGATAATGAACGAAAATATCAAACGGAACAAGATTTAAACCTTTTAAATTTTTTAGGCCTACTATATTTTTGTCCCCATCTTTCCAGCCGGCTGTTTGTATGGTTCTGCCGGCAACCATACTCCCCGCCGAAACACCAATATAAACCTTGCCTTGTTTCAATAATTTTCGTATTATTTTTTCAAAATTGCATTCTCTCATTGCTTTTAACAAATAAAAAGCATTTCCGCCTTCAACAAAAATAATGTCTTTTAATTCCAGTAATTTCATCACCTCAGCTTCTTTCTTTCCTTCAATGTCAACTTCTTCAACATTAAAACCCATTTCGTCTCTCATAATATTCCAGTCGCTTTTTAAATAGTCCAGATTTTCTTGTGGTTTTGCGGCAGTGGAAATGAATGCGACCGTTATATCATAAGCTGGTTTCTGCAAAAGTTTTACTATTTCATTTTTCATCTGCATGCCAGATGAAGTTAAAAGCAATGTCTTTGCCTGATTGTGTTTTATAAATTCTCTAATTGCCCCGACAAAATAATAAATCAGTGCGATAAAAATCAATAAAACGCCGATGGCTCCAATGCCGGCAATTCCAAACGGCGTCAGAAAAAACTGCAGAACAGATGTTTCAAAAAAGGTTAATTTCAAAAATGGCAATTGCCAATAAATATTTAGAATTGATTGGGCATCATAAATTTCTTTTTTGCCGGTTTCCAAAACATATTTTCCCTGGTTGTCTTCTGAAAAAATTTCTATTTTATATTTTCCGGCCGCCAGCTGGTTATCTAACTCAGGACCTTTCAAATAATAATCTCTGCCAAAATTATCATAATATTCCTGCCATTGCGACGAATCGCCATCTGATTCGGCTATCTGCTGCTCGTTTCCATTGTCTTCTGAAAAAATCTTTGCAGAATATCTGCCATCTCTGTTGGCTTTTTCCGGAACCAGAAGATTTATATATAATTCAAAGTCCTTGCTTGAATCAATAAAATAATCTCTTGGCTCGCCTTTCAGCTCATCGTAAAATGCCTGGGAAATTTCCGGATTATTTATCTGCACATTTCCATTTTGCAAATAAACAACTCTTAGTTGGTAAGCCGAGGCGATGCTGGCTGCGGTTAAAAATAAAAAAATAACTATGTATGTGGTTATTTTCGGCATAATAAAATTCACCTTTTATGGTCGCAGCCGCAAAGGTTGCAGTCCTGTCCGCACTCGCAACAATTGTAACAAAGCCAGGGGCGGCATAAGCATTTATCTATTTGCTTCATAGGCCTGCCGCACTTTCTGCAAGTTGTGATAATTTTTGCGCTTTTTATTTTCGCTGTCCCAGTTTCCTCTCGGACTTCCTGCATTTGGCCTCTGTTTGTTTTGTACATATCTCCATGGCCGGGTATAATCCAATCAGCCAT
This sequence comes from Candidatus Staskawiczbacteria bacterium, assembly GCA_049513595.1. Lineage (GTDB taxonomy): Bacteria > Patescibacteriota > Minisyncoccia > Minisyncoccales > Staskawiczbacteraceae > XYD1-FULL-39-28. The sequence goes on from JBEKVX010000035.1 coordinate 2,076, forward strand.
TTTAAAAATCATTTCTCTGCTCTGCCCCAATTTTACCGGGTCTGACGCAAAACTGTCGTCGCGTGGATCTTTGGGATAATTTTCTTTCCAAAAAACATCTCCGCATATCGCAACAATTCCGTCATCTGTTGTAACAAAAAGCGTTATGTCTGTGTAGTCGTGGCCCGGCGTGCGCAGAATCTGAATGTTTGGAGAAAATTGCTCCTGCCAATCCTGAACCGTATTTTTATCCCACAAGCCAAAATGTTCTAAAACCTTGGCGTAAGGAAACATCCCGATATTTCTGTAATGGTCTATGTGCGAATGGGTAATACAAACCACATCTATGTCATTTGGCGTTAAACCTTCGTTGTTTAAAGCATCAATCAAAACCTGCTGGCTTTCTAAAATCCCCGGGTCAACAACCATTACTAAATTTCCGTCTCTGACCAACGTTATTGTTGGCTGCGTCTTTTCTTCTCCTGTTTCGGCAACAGAGTCAGCGTTGGTCTGCCCTTTTATTAAAATTTTTACTTCTGCTGACATGTTATTTTTAACCTTTTTTACTTTTGTTTTTATTTCTTACATTGGAATGCTCCAGCCGCGATGCATTTTGTTGAAATCTGTTCACGGCCCTGTCTTGCGGTAACTTAAAAGTTCTTTTCTCCTGCTGAAACTTTTTATTATTTTTAGAAAAATATTTTTGCATAGCAAATTATTATTATGACTTCTACTTTTTATTATACCACAAAGCCAGCGAATAGAGACAACAAAAAAGCCCTAGGGGCACAGAAGAGAATTATAATCAAATTTTAGAAGCCAAAAAATGAGGTGATTTCAAGGCGTGACGAGGAGGTTGTAACCTCTGCGTTACGCCGACGAGGAGCCCCGCAGAAATCAGCCATTTTTTGGCTTCCCTTCGGGCGGGCGAATTAAGGCAATCTTCTTCGTTGCTCGTCGCTCACGATGCGCAGAGGCATCGAGCTCGCTTCTCGCGCCTTGAATATTGCCTTAATTCGCTTCCGCTAAAATGATTATAATTCTGTTCTGCGTCCCTTAACGGGGCTTTTTTGTTTTTTAGTTTAGTTTTATAATTTTTTCCCATGGCAAATTGTCTTTGCCAAAATGGCCGTATGCCGCGGTCTGCTGATAAATTGGCTGACGCAGATTTAATTTTTCAATTATTGCCTGCGGCTTAAAATCAAATTTGCTTTTTGCAATTTCTGCCAAGCTCTCCCCTTTTTCGTTTAATGCCTCAACCATCAACGGCTCTGCTTTTCCGATTGCATAAGCCACAGAAACCAAACATTCTTTTGCAAAACCATTGGCAACTAAATTTTTTGCGACAAATCTTGCCATGTAGGCGCCGGACCTGTCCACTTTTGTCGGGTCTTTTCCGGAAAAAGCGCCGCCGCCGTGAGTAATTAATCCGCAATAAGTATCAACCATAATTTTTCTGCCGGTAAGCCCTGTATCTGCCTCAAAGCCGTCTGCTCCAATAACAAATTTTCCAGTTGGGTTTACTAAAATTTCAATGCCGTCAATATTTCCCATAATTGGTTTTATTAATTTTTCAATAAGCGTTTTTTTAATTTCTTCCTGAGAAACTCCGTCTTCGTGCTGGGTGCTTATCAAAATTGTTTTTATTTTTCCGTTTTCTACTGTAATCTGTGTTTTACCATCGGGCATAAGCCAGGAAATCTGGCCCGCTTTTCTTAAATCCTCCAATCCCTTTGCCAGCGCATGGACTTTTACAATTGCCATTGGCAAAAATTCCGGCGTCTCATCTGTGGCATATCCGTACATAATTCCCTGGTCGCCGGCTCCACCCACATCAACGCCCTGCGCAATGTCTGACGATTGTTTTATTATTCCGGTTATAACATTCATTTCTTTCTCATAACCTATATCCTTATAAATTTTCATTGCTATTTCCTCAGCATTAAAATTTGCTTTTGTTGTAACTTCTCCGCCAATTACCAAGAGCCCGTGATTGCCGAAACATTCGATGCCGGCTCTTGTATAGGGGTCCTGCCTTAAACATTCATCTAAAATTGCATCAGAAAACTGGTCGCACATTTTATCCGGATGCCCGGATGTTACACTTTCTACTGTGTATGTTTTTGGTGTGAACATAAAAATTTTTTAGCCACATAATAATAAAAAACTCCTTCGTAAAAGAAAGAGATAGGATTATCTTTCCCTTACGGGTTGGAGTTAGCACCTTTCTGCGAAAGCAGACGGTTGCTGACAGGATCAAGCGGGCCAATTCCCTTTCCTGTTCTCTGGATAAAATATTAAGTTTTACTTATACCTTGAATTCCCAAATGACCTTCAACTCTTTTTTCTCTAATTTTGGCTACGACTTTGCAAAAATATTTCGCCGATGCCTCTGGCATCAAGCTCAAAATTTTTGCTTCGTCTCGCCTGAAAATTAGAGAAAAATCGTTTGGAAGGCATTTGGTAACTCAAGGTAATTATACTTTTTTGAAAATATATTGCAAGTGTGGATAACTTTATTTGTGGGCGATGAAGGAATCGGACCTTCGACCTCTGTCTTATCAGGACAGCGTTCTGCCACTGAACTAATCGCCCAATTATTAAAATTTTAACAGATATTTTTGTAAAATGCAACTTTTATATACAAAAAAAGAGGGCCACCGAGGTGACCCACGACATCAGAGAGACGGAAGAATCGCAACATTGTGCTTCAGCAAAGAAGCGAGAAACAAGTTTACAATTCAGCACATCAACGCTGACGTATTGTCTGCGCGCGCAGACCTGAAAGAACAATAGGACAGTTGGTAGAGAAAGAGAAGTCGAGCCGCGATTTGCTCGCGAAAATGGAGCGCCATGACGCAGATCCGGAGAAGGAAACGCGACTGCGGTGGTCGTGCAGAGCAATCGCGCGCGGCAGACCGGAAAAGCGTCGGACGCAAGGATCCAAGAGAGTCGCAACCCACGGAAGAGCAATGGTGGCTGTGACCGTCCGGTCCACATCTCGAAACCTCCGAGAATCACGCTTCCCAGAAGGAAGGATCCTCACACTGCGCAGAACACTGTGCTACGAAGCGAACGAATGTGCTTGTCGGGTTTCGAACCCGAAAAAAAACCAGCGCAGTGCTCTCTACCAGAGCTGTCCAGAAAATTATCCTAAGCCGCGTCGAAGGACAATTTTCCGGACAGCTACATAAAAGAACTATCCACAATTAAATATTATCAAAAATTAAAACCGTGTCAATACCTCTCCCAACTTTTTTGAAAAAATTTTGGCGAAGATTCAAGAACAAAAAATATTAATCGCGGGTTGAGCACTCCAAAATTTTAACAAAACCATGATTGGCATTTACCTGGACAATATCGCCATCTCGCAAAATTTGAGTTGCAATCTTTGTGCCTATAACGCATGGAATTTTTAATTCCCGAGAAACAATAGCAGCATGCGAAGTAATTCCGCCTTCATCAGTTATTATAGCGCAGGCCTTTTTCATCGCCGGAAGATAATCTGGCCGGGTCATGACCGCAACAAGCACATCGCCTTGTTTTATGCGGCCAATCTCTTTGACGCTTTTTATAATTTTAACTTTTCCCTGTGCTTTTCCAAGGGAAGCAGCCATGCCTCTAAAATCCTGGATATCATCTATTTTTTTCTCGCCGAGCAATTTTTTACGGAGCGTTTGAACAATTTCTCCGGCTAAAATTTCGTGGCCATTATCATCCCAATACGCAACACTGCCTTTTTGGCGCTCTTTAAGCAAATTAACTGGAGGAGTGTCATCAAATATTTTAGAAACTTCCCGCGGAGACATATATTTTAATAAATCAGTCGGAATATTAACGCGCCTCGAGATTTCACCTAAAAGAAGGGTGCAATAATGAGCTGTGAACATTGTTGCTTTTTTGCGTTCATCCTGCCATTGGGTAAAATCTTCTGTTATAGAAAGCATTGCGAGAATTTCTTTATCTAAATTCAATTTTTTAAGCAATTCCTGTTTCTTTTTTCTTGTTTCTTCCGGAAGCTTTTCTATACGCTCAACTTCATTGGCAACGTCTAGTCCCGATGATTCGATTCTGGCAATTTCTTCCTGAAAATATTGAACAGTCAGAATATTTGCATCAACATAATTGTTTCTTATCCAAAAATATCGGCTTTGGTAATCTGCAATCAACTCTTTTTTCTTTTCCGGATGCTTGCGCAGTTTCAAAATTAGTTTGAACAGCTCCAATTCTGCCTCTCTCACAAAAGACGTGTGGGGCGGAGCGGTCAAAATGGAAAATACCTCAGAAAAACGCGATGCTTTTGCTATAGAGGGATGGATGTCATATGCTTTTCTAATTTTTTCTTCCAGCATTCTGTCAGTTCCCAAAGCAAAACCATCGATAATAGAGCTTGAACTATTGCGGTTTAATATTTTTTGCAAAAATGTATCATGCAGGTTCATAAGTTCTCTGTCTGAAAGGCCTGCCAGGTTCATCTCCCTAATTTTTTCGCACTCGCTGTAAAAAGCTTTGTCTAAGGGCTCATACTCTTTCATCAACTTTTTTCCGAAATCCGGTTCTCTCTCAGAAATTTCCAGAATTCTATTTGTAACCCTCTCTATTTCAAAAAGATCAATATACCAGTCAGCTTTACCATCTTCATAAAAACAAAAGTGGCGGTCAAAAAATAATCCGTATTTTTTATCCCGGCGTGTTATTATTTCCGCCTCTCCTATCATATGCATAAGATAGGGAGACCCGTCAAAGCGCTGGTGATACCACTTTTTTCCTTTCCAATCACTTTCTTTAGATTTAATCAAACCAAGTATATACGGCATAACTTCTGCATTTTCAGCATTCTCATATTTTGATGATTCCAGCAGCAAAGCAACTTTCACGCCAAGGGCTTTGGCAATTTTTTCAAGCGTTTTAACAGAAGGGTTTCTTGAGCCCTTCTCAAGAGTGCTGACATAAGACCTGTCAACATTAAGAATTTTAGCCAATTTACCTTGCGAAAAATCCTTAAGCTCTCTCTGCTTGCGGATATTTTCTCCGATTTTTTTATTGAAATTATTTGTAATCATATAGCCCATTATATTCTTTTATAAATATAAGTCAATAGTGACCTATAAGTCACCATTATGGAAATGGAAATCGTCATGTGTTCGGGCCCCTCATCCTTTGTGATTTTTAATGCAGTTAGTTATGTTTTTAATTAATCTCTTATCAAAGGGACTTGGTATAATATTATTTTTTGATGGTTTTTTCACCAGTAAGGCAATTGATTTTGCTATTTTAAATTCCAACGCCAAATCCATTTTTTTTCTGTAGTCCAAAAGCCCTCTGAAAACGCCCGGGAAAACAACAATATTGTTGATTTGATTTTTGAAATTAGAACTTCCGCTGGCAAAAATATAATCTTTTGTCGCCTTTTCTATCTCTCCTGGAACAATTTCCGGATTGGGATTTGAAATAGCAAAAATTATGGGTTTTTCTGCCATAAGTTTGATATCATAACTTTTTAAAAGGTCGCCGACGCCTGAAACTCCGATAAAAACATCGCACCCTGCAATCGCCTCAATTTTTCCTCCTCTTAAATTTTCCGGATTGGTTGAGTCAGCAATTTCTCTTAAATATTTGTTGTCTGCTTCCCTCCCTTTAAATATTATTCCTTTTGCGTCAAAAAATATTATATTTTTAATATTCGCGTAATTTAAAATTTTAAAAATTCCGTATCCTGCTGACCCAGCGCCGACAACACAAATTTTTACATCCTCTAATTTTTTTCCAACCACCTTCAAAGCATTTAAAAGCGCCGCTAAAACAACTATTGCCACGCCCTGCTCGTCGTCGTGGAAAATAATAAAATCTTTTTTGCGCATTTCTTCCATAATTTCCAAACTTTTTGGCGCCTGCGTATCTTCCAAATTGAATGCTCCAAAGCTGGGGGATAAAATTTCAATCGTTCTTATAATTTCTTCTTTTGATTTTGTATTCAGGCACAATGGATATGCGTCAATTCCGGCAAGCAATTTCATAAACATCGCTTTTCCCTCCATGACAGGCAAAGATGCTTCGGGCGCCACATTTCCAGCGCCCAATGTTCTTGAACCATCTGTAATTATTGCAACGTTGTTTGCCTTGCCAGTATATTCATAAGAACTTTTTGGGTTTTTGGCAATTTCTCTGGCTACTTCGGCAACGCCGGGTGTGTAAATTAAACCCAAGTTTTTTTTAGAAGCTTTTATCTTGGGACATATTCCTATTTTGCCTTTTAACTTTTTGTGGATGCTTAAAGCTTTACTCATTTTTTAACTTTGTTGTTTATATTAATACGTTTTATATTAGCAAATAATTTAAACAATAACAAAAATCGCCTATTTAGCGATTTTCCTTTTGCTGCGGGACTTGGACTCGAATGGGTTGCCCGAAGGACATTGCCGACTCGGTCGCCTACGGCGACTTCCCTATCGGCTCGTCGCAATTCGGGGGCTTGGTTCTCGTACAAAGTCCGCACTAAGATCAAATTTTGATATCAAAAGATATCAAAATTTGCTCATGCTGCGGGACTTGGACTCGAACCAAGATACCATGCTCCAGAGGCATGTGTCCTACCATTAGACGATCCCGCAATGTTTATGATTTTTAAATGATATCACTTTTCTGGTGTTTTTTCAATAAGTTTCAACCAATCGGACCAAAAAAACAAATAGTTGCCGCGATTACGGCAACTATTAATGTGGCGATTAGTATAGCATTTTGTTTTTATTTGCAGACAGTCGCGGCGGATACGCACCTAGTAGACCCTAACTCAGTATTGGGACCTACACACATGTAACTTCCGTCTGGGAGCTTGGTTGAAACGCAATAGTTCTGTGCAGCAGCAAAGCAAACCGGTCTTCCACCGCCATTCGCCACTATCTTATTATTCATCGAGATTAACTGACTTCCAAAAACGCTAAGGTATCCGTTTAAAAGTCCTTTATTGCAAAGCGGAACGTAGTTCTTAGCTGTCCCGGGCAAGCTACTGGCGACCATACTTATTGTTCCCAGAGCCATGTATATTGTTTGAGTTTTCATCAGTGGGATAA
>JBEKVX010000036.1:0-8631 GCA_049513595.1 Candidatus Staskawiczbacteria bacterium
AAATTGCCGACGCCAGCGCCCAAGCCAACGCAGCAGTCAGCGAAGTTTCGGGACTTCTGCCAGACCAGGGAAACACAGCAACAATGCAGGCAAATATCGCTGCCCTAAAAGATGCCAGGGCAAAAATAAAAACAGCAACAGCTGATTTAGTTTCAGCTCGCAAAGATATGGGAACTATTGTTCAGGACCTCAGAGAAATGGGCGGAACAAATAATTCTTCGGCACCAGCGGGACAATAAAGAAATTCACCCCGTGAGATAGAGCTCTCAGGCTCGCTATCTCACGGGGTAAAATAATGGACGAGGAGGTTGAAAGCAAAAAAAAACTTAATAATAAATTAATAGGTTATACAGAAGCCATTTTTTTGCCGCTTTTACTCGCGGTTTTATTTGCGATACAAAATCATGCATTTAACAGCTGGCTTGGCCTCTATTTAAAAACATATTCTGCCAGATTGTCTTTTGTAACTTTTGCATTAGGAATTGTTTTATACGCCCCGGCAATGCTTTTCAAAAAAAGATATAAATATTTATATCTTTTTTTAATTTCTTTTTTAATATCTTTTATTTTTTCTGCCCAATTTCTATATTATAAATATTCAGAAGGTTTTTTGCAGTTTTCGGCGATAAAATATATAGGCGAAGCAGGCAGTGTCTCTGGCACCATGAAAACATTGTTTACTCCAGAATTGCTGCTTTTTTGGATAAATATATTAATTGTTTTAATTGCGTTTGTTGTTTTAACTTACCGGGAAAAATATACAGAAATTGTCCTGCCAAGATGGGAAAAAATAATTATTATTTTGGGTATGGCTGCCATGGTATTTTTTGGATACAAATATCTTTTGGACACAGAAAAAAAAGAGTGGGGAAGCACCAGCCGGCTTTACAGCGACGTGTATGATTTAAAAACATTGGTGGGCAAAATGGGAATTATGAATTTTTTTCTTGAAGACACTTTTAAATATCTTTTAAGAAGCAATTTGGTTTTAGCAGCCGATAAAAATTTTTTAATTACATTTGCAAAAAACAGAATAACGCCGCCAGCCGGCTCTGTCAGTAAATATTTTGGGCAGGATAAGGGCAAAAATCTTATAATTATCCAGGTGGAGTCATTGGAAAATGCTGTTATTGGGCAAACAACCGGCGGAGAAGAAATAACCCCAAACTTAAATCAGCTGGCAGAAAATGGATTGTATTTTGATAATTATTATACGCAAATCGGGCCAGGGAATACGGCTGACGCAGAGTTTTCCACAATGGATTCTTTATATCCTCTGCCCGATGACGTGGTTTTTATTGATTACGCAAAAAATACATACAGCGCCTTGCCGCAACTTCTTGTAAAAAATGGCTACGACACTTATTCTATGCACGGAGATGTGCCGACATTTTGGAACCGGTCAAATATTTATCCTGGATTAGGATATCAAAAAGCCTACGACCTGGACGATTATGTTGTGACCAGACCTATTGGCGAAGGACCGTCTGATTTAGGAGACGAGGACTTGTTTTCGCAATCATTGCCGCGCCTGGAAAGTTTTAAACAGCCGTTTATGGCAACTTTAATTACAATGAGTTTGCACACGCCATTTATTTTGCCGCCTGATTTGCAAACATTGAATATTCCATCAGAAACAAATTTAACACAAACCCAATGGGAATATTTACAAGCCGCGCATTATACAGACAAAGTAATCGGCGAATTTATTGACGAATTAAAACAAGACGGGCTGTACGACAATTCAATAATTTTAATTTGGGGCGACCACGGAAGTTTTACAAATATATCTTCGGCCTTGGGACAAGATAAAAATACTTTGCCAGAATTAGCCAACAGCCAGGTGCCGATGCTCATTTTAAATTCCGGAATAAAAAACCAAACAATAAATGAACCGGCAAGCCATTTGGATATTTATCCGACAATAACAAACCTCTTGGGAATTGTTCCGCCCAAAACAATTTTAGGCCAGGATTTATTAAATACAAAGACACCGGTTGAAACGCATTTTAAAATCGTTTCCGGCGGCATAGATGCAATTTTAACCGACAAAATGGCATACCAGGCAGATGAGGACGGCATATTTTTGCACGGCTTTTGCGAGTCGTGGCCAGGCCAAAAATCTTTGCCGATTGCTGACTGCCAAAACTTATACAACCAGCAGTCCAGCACAGTAAAGGCCTCAAATATAATAGTAAGAGGAAATTTGCTGGGAATGTTTTCGGCGAATTTACCGAAACCACCAACAGTTAAGAGAAAACAAAAAAACCCTTGAGTCTTCACCCAGAATTTATTTAAATTCTGGGTGAAGACTTGACACGCTTTAAATTCGTAATAATGTATAAGGTGTATAGTATTTAATAACAAAAACATGAACAAAAAAATAATTTTATTTTTAATAATCTGTTCTGTTCTGTTTTTTTCGAGCACTATGGTTTTGGCTGCGCAGCCGCCGACAGCCAATGCAGGGCCTGATTTATATGTAGGTTCGGGGCAAACGATTACCTTGCAGGGTTCAGGATATGATCCGCAAAACTCTTCTTTAACTTATTATTGGAATTGCAGCGCTGGAACCTTATCAAGTGCCACTATAGCTCAGCCGACTTTAACTGCTCCGTATGCAATCAACGGCAATAATCAGGCAACTTATAATTGCTCTTTGACTGTCACAAATAGTTATGCTCTTTCTGCTTCAGACACCATGATTGTTAATGTAAACAATAATAACAACAACAATAATAATGGATCTTTTTCTGTCCAAACCGATTCGCCAACTTATGTTCAAAATAATTCAGCAACTTTAAATGGATATTTATATAACAACAATTCTTACAACACAAGCGCATATGTCTGGTTTCAATGGGGGACTGATACAAATTATGGAAACAATAGTTTTCAGCAGACATTAAGTTATCCCGGCTCATTTTTTCAACAAATCGGCAACTTAAATCCCAACGCCACTTATCACTATAGAGCAGCTGCCCAATATAACGGCTCAACTGTTTACGGCCAGGATATGACCTTCAACAGCAACGGCTCAAATTATTCCGGCAATAGCAGCGGAACTTTATCTGTTACAAAACAAGTTATAAATCTTTCATCCGGAAATTTAAACTGGTCATCATCAGTTAACGCAAATCCGGGAGATGTTTTGAGTTTTGCAATAACAATGCAGGCAAATGGCGGACAAGACATCCATAATGTTTTTGTCCGAGATATTTTACCGGCAAATTTAATTTACAAAGGAAATTTAACCGTGAACGCCACGTTAAATTATTCAGGAAATCCTGCAACGGGAATTAATATTGGTACAATTTCAGCTGGCGGAATAGAAGTTATTGCATATCAAGTCCGGGTTGCTCCAGCAGCAAGTTTTGCTTACGGAACCACAACTTTAAGCAACAATGCTACAATAACCAGCACCGAAGCCGGAACTCAGACAGTTTCAGCATCAGCGATAGTCAATAACCAATTGGTTTACGGAGCTGCTACAACTATTTCAACCGGTTTAACAAACAACCCGATAACCGACTCATTCTTTCTGCCAGTGCTTTTAATTATTATCGGCTCATGGTTATATTTTTCAGGAAACATTTACAAATTCTCCGACTGGCTTGGCGAAAAAATAAAATAGAAAATCAAACAAAAAAGGGCTTCGACCAGCCCTTTTTTGTTACCAAAAAATTTGTTAATATAACTAAATATGACTTTGGATTTATCAAAATTAAATAAAGAGCAGAAGGAGGCGGTGCTTTGGGACAAGGGGCCCCTGTTGATTGTGGCTGGAGCTGGAACCGGAAAAACAACTGTTATCACGCAGAGAATTGTTAATCTTATCGAGAAGAAACTAGCATTGCCAGAAGAAATTTTGGCTGTAACTTTTACAGAAAAAGCTGCATTTGAAATGGAGGAAAGAGTAGATAAATTATTGGATTTTGGCTACATTGATTTATGGATTTCAACTTTTCATTCTTTTTGCGAAAGGGTTTTGCGGGAAAATGCGCTAGATATTGGTTTGCCGAATGATTTTAAAATTTTAGATGCCACCGCTGGCTGGCTTTTGGCGCGGCAAAATTTGGATAAGTTTGATTTAAAATATTACAAGGCGCTGGGAAATCCAACAAAATTTATCCAGGCATTAATTTCTCATTTTTCCCATTGCAAAGACCAGGATGTCTCTCCGGAAAATTATTTAGAATATGCCGAATCACTAAAAACAAGAGATGACGGGCCGGAAGATGGCGAAACAGAAAGAATTATGGAAGTTGCCAATGCTTATCACGTTTACCAGAGAATTTTATTGGAAAATAGTTGTTTGGATTTTGGTGACCTGATAAATTATTGCTTAAAACTTTTCCAAAAGCGTCCGTTAATTTTAAAAAAGTATAGAGAAAAGTTTAAATATATTTTGGTTGACGAATTTCAGGACACAAACTGGTCGCAGTACGAGTTGATTAAACTTTTAGCCGCGCCAATAAACAATTTATGTGTTTGCGCCGACGACGACCAGGCAATTTATAGATGGCGAGGTGCCTCTTTTTCAAACATCGTAAAATTTCAGGAGGACTTTCCAAAAGCAAAACAGGTCTCGTTGATTAAAAATTACAGGTCGGCGCAAAACATTTTAGACAGGTCATATAATTTTATAATACAAAACAATCCGGACCGCCTGGAATTTAGAAATAAAATAAATAAAAAACTTATCGCCGATACAGAAGAGAAGGGAATTATAGAGCACATTCATGAGCGAACTTTAGACCAGGAAGTCGGCGGAATATTAAAAAAGATTTTGGAAATTTTAAAGCGGGATAAAGATGCAACTTACAACGATTTTGCAATTTTAGTAAGAGCAAACGATTCTGCAATTCCATTTATTAGGGCCCTAGAAAGAGCCAATTTGCCTTATCAATTTTTGGCTTCAAGAGGGCTTTATTCAAAGCCAATAATTTTAGATATAATTTCTTATTTTAAACTTTTGGACAATTACCATGAAGGAACAGCGGTTTACAGAATTTTAAATTTACCATTTTTAGAAATTTTAGATGCCGACATTGCTGCAATTACCCAATTTTGCCGAAAAAAAACAATTTCTCTTTTTGATGCGCTAAATGAATTGGCGTTAATCCCTGGAATTTCAGCTAAAACCCAGGAAAAAGTTGCACTTGTACTAAGTTTAATTAAAAAACATAGCGCAGATGCGCGCGAAAAAGGCGTTTCAGAAATTTTGGTCGCATTTTTGGAGGACTCGGGATATTTAAAATATTTAATTCATAACGAAGAAACAGAAAAAATTGATTTGTTGAACCAATTTTACAAAAAAATAAAAACATTTGAAGAAGCAACCGTCGAGCCGACCTTGAAAAATTTTATGGAGGAAATAAATTTAGAATTGGAGTCGGGCGAGGAAGGAAAACTGGAATTTGACCCGGAACAAGGTCCAGACATGATAAAAGTCATGACAATCCACGGCGCCAAAGGTTTGGAATTTAAGTATGTATTTTTGGTAAACATGGTTGACAGAAGATTTCCAACTGACCAAAGAAAAGACCCGATTGAATTGCCGGATGAGCTGATAAAAGACATAAAACCAAAGGGAGACGTTCATTTGCAGGAAGAACGCCGGCTTTGCTATGTGGCAATGACAAGAGCCAAAAAAGAGCTGTATTTTACCTCGGCTGATGATTACGGCGGACAAAGAAAGAAAAAGATATCCAGATTTTTATCGGAAATGAATTACAAGGCAGAAAGCGAAAATTTGCCAAAAGAAAAAAAAGGCTTAATGGCGGAAAAATTAAAACCGGCGGAACGGCTGAAGAAAAAAATAGAGCCGCAATATCTGCCGCAGCATTTTTCTTATTCACAACTGGCTGCATTTGAAAAATGTCCGTTGCAGTATAAATTTGGATTTATTTTAAAAGTGCCAACCCGGGGCAAAGCAGTTTTTTCTTTTGGAAAAACAATGCACAATACTCTTTATGAATTTTTGAAATTGGTGAATGAAGACAAAAAAACGGCTCAAGAAAATTTATTTGGTGAGAAAAACGCGAAGAAAACAAAAAAGAAAAATACAGATTTTGACGAATTAACAAAATTATACGAAAAAAACTGGATTGGCGAGTGGTATGAAAATCAAAAACAAAAAGATGATTATTATAAATTGGGTAAAAAAATAATAAAAGAATTTTATGCGCAGTTTGAAAAAAACCCGCCAAAAATTTTAAAAATAAACGGGCAGTTAGCTTTGGAAATGCCATTCAATTTGAAAATTGGCGAGCATACATTGTTCGGCGTGATTGACAGAATTGATGATACAAAAAATGGAATTGAAATTATTGACTACAAAACCGGTTCGTCAAAAGAAAAACCAGACAAAGAACAGCTGCTGATTTACCAGATAGCAACTGAAGAGGTTTTGCATTTAAAACCGAAGCAGCTTGCGTATTATTATTTAGAGGACGGCAAATTCGCCTCATTTTTAGGTTCAGAAAAAGACATTGCCACGCAAAAAGAAAAAATAATTCAGGAAATTGAAAAAATAAAAAACAGCGAATTTGAGCCGACTCCTGGCTGGCAATGCCAGTATTGCGACTTCAAGGACATTTGCGACTTTGCTCAAAGATAAAATTTGAAATAATTGATTTTTTGTACTACTATAACTTATTAATAATAATTATCATTAAAAATGCCCGAAGTATCAGATGACAAAAAATTAATACAGGAATATCTGGAGGGCGATGAAAAATCGCTGGAGATTTTAATTAAAAAATATCTAAAACCGATTTACAGCTTCACGTATAAAAATGTCGGGAATTCCGCTCAGGCAGAAGATATAACTCAAGAGGTTTTTATAAAGGTCTGGAAAAATATGAAAAAATTTGACCAGAAAAAGAATTTTAAGTCGTGGATTTTTCAGATTGCCAAAAACACTTCAATTGATTTTCTGAGAAAGAAAAAATCAATACCTTTTTCTAAATTTGAAAACGAAAAAGGGCAAAATGTATTGCTGGAAAATATTTCGGCAGCTCCGTCAAATATAATTGAAAATCTCAGTGACAAAAAGATTTTGGTGGCTGCGATGGAGGGATTGAATGACAAAGAGCAAAAAGTTATTAGTTTGCGCCACAACGAAGGCATGAGTTTTAAAGAAATTGCTGAAATATTTGAAGAGTCCATAAACACGGTAAAAAGCAGGTACCGACGGGCGCTGACAAATATGAAAAAAAATATTAATGAAAATTAGCAACTTAATCGGCTAACAATACGTATTAAATTATAGTATGAACGATTTTTTAATTGAACCGCCAATTGGACTATTTGAAAAAATAATAAAACGCATTCACAAAGAAGAGCGTCTCTTGGTTTTGAGAAGAATTATAATTTTTTCAACTACTTTAATAATTTCTGTGATTGGATTTTTTCCGGCGCTGAACATGCTTGTATCTGATTTCAACCAATCGGGATTTTTGCACTTCCTTTCTTTGATGTTTTCTGATTTTTCAATTGTTACAATATATTGGCAAAGTTTTGCAATGACGCTTCTGGAAACTTTGCCGGCCATAAGTTTAGCATTATTCTTGGCTGTATTGCTGACATTTTTGCAATCGGTTAAGTCATTAACAAGAGACGTAAAAAGTATGATTAAGGCGACCGCATAAAAAAAGATGAAAGATATTTTGCAATCAAAATTATTTAGGGGAATTATTTTGGGAATAGCCGGTCTGATAATACTAGCCTTTGTTTTTGGCTTAGGTGTTTTTATAGGAATGAAAAGAGCTGATTTTTCTTTTCAGTGGGCAGAAGAATATCATCAAAATTTCGGCGGTCCTCAGGGAGGAATTTTCGGAAATTTTATGGGCACAGACAGGGAATTTGCTAATGCCAATGGTTCTTTTGGCCAAATAATTAAAATAGATCCGGCAACGGAAACTTTAACAATAAAAGATGCGAGTAATAATGTTGAAAAAAATATTTTAGTAAGCGATAAAACAACAATTGTATATCAGAGAAAAAATATAAAATTGTCTGATTTAAAATTAAATGACAGTGTTGTTGTAATCGGCGACCCAAATAGTTCAGGACAAATTCAGGCAGAACTTATTCGCGTTATGCCACAAAAGCCGGGGAATCCGCCGGCAACAACTACAGCTCCGACAACACCAGCAACAAATTCAAATACTCCGCCGCCAGGTTATAATTATTAAAATTTTATTAACATGCTGAGCAAAACAAAAGCGCTTATTTTCAGACATAAATTTATTTCAGGAATAATTATTATTATTTTGATAGCCGGCATTTATTTTGGATACGGAGCTATTTTTAACAAAAAGGCAGGAACAACCTATGTAACTTCAGCCGTAACAAAAGGAACCATTACAACCTCTGTTTCTGGCTCTGGACAGGTTTCTGCTTCAAATACTATAAGTTTGCAGTTTAAGGCATCTGGCACGCTGACTTACCTGCCCGTGCAAAATGGACAAAATGTTACGGCAGGACAACTGATAGCAGAACTTGATACCACAGATGCAGAAAAAACAGTGAGAGATGCTGAGGCAAACCTTCAATCAGCGCAGCTTGCTTTGCAAAAATTGGAAGGAGCCAGCACATTGACTGTTCCGCAGAATAAGCAGGATG
>JBEKVX010000037.1:0-8506 GCA_049513595.1 Candidatus Staskawiczbacteria bacterium
TTAACTCCGGCGTAATGGCTTTCAATACTAAAATTATACAAGAAGATACGTTTTCAAAATTAAATTCATTGTTTTTATTATATAGTCCTATAAATTTTATTGGAGACCAGCCAACATTTAATCTTTTTTTCTATAAGAAATGGCAGCATCTTCCGAGAGTTTATAATGTTCGCGCAAGAAAAACACATATAAAAAAAGATCTTTCTAAAATAAACGGCATTATACTGCACATGATGTCCGCAGATGGTACAGACAAGCCGTGGTTTCCTGAAAATTATTATTACGCCGAATGGAAAAACAATCTTAAAAAAGCAGAAAATATTGATATTTCAAAACCAACAGCAAGCATAAAGGCGTGGTCAAAAATAAAAATATGGGTTCACATTTTTTTTATTTGTGGCGACAATTTTTTATTTAATATCTATTATAAAGTCGACAGAACTTTGGGGACTATCGGATTGTTCCTGAAAAAATATTTCCCCAAAATTTATTTTTATCTTAAATCGCACTAAAATAAAAAGTGAAAAATAATTTACTCGTAGCATTAGCAGATGAAAATTTTGTTGACCAGGCAAAGCAGCTTTTTTCCAGTGTTTATTATAACGCTGGCTGGAAGGGGGATTATATGCTGCTTTCTGCTGGCATTTCTGAAAGCAAATTGGAATGGTTTCAAAAGAAAGGAATATTAATTTACAAGTGCGACCCCATAAGCAACGATTCAATCGGTTTATATAAACTTTCTCCGCAAAGATTGTGTAAATTTTACTTATTTACACCAGAATTTAAAAAGTGGCAAAATATAATATTTTTAGATGCCGATATAATTGTAAGAGCGCCCTTGGACGAACTTACAAAGGTAAAAGGATTTGCTGCGGTGTACGACACATATGACCTAAGATTAGAATCACAATTTTTAAGAAATAACAGTTTAACAAAAGAGCAAGAAGTGTTGTACAAAAAACTCAAAAATAGCTTCAATTTAAAAGAAAAAGCATTTAACTCCGGCGTAATGGCTTTCAACACCCAAATTATACAAGAAGATACGTTTTCAAAATTAAATTCACTATTTTTATCATATAATTCTATACATTCTAACGGAGACCAGCCGACATTTAATCTTTTTTTCTGTAAGAAATGGCAGCATCTTCCGAGAGTTTATAATACTTATGCAAATATGATAAATGCCCATAATAGCTTATTTAAACCCAAAGGGATAATACTTCACATCTTTGGTCGCAGAGAAGGTAGGCCGTGGTTTCCTGAAAATTATTATTACGCCGAATGGAAAAACAATCTTAAAAAAGCAGAAAATATTGATATTTCAAAACCAACAGCAAACATAAAGACGTGGTCAAAAATAAAAATATGGATTTATTCTTTCCCTATCTATTTGAAAGTTGTTTTTTATGATACTTCGCGCGGAGTTGACAAAATTTTAGGAATCGTAGGACTATTGTTAAGAAAAAATAATCCAAAATTATATAAAATGCTAAAGCCATATTTTCCCGATAAAAATATTTAAAAAGCATGAAAACAAAAACAAAAATTAGCAAAAAAATAAATAAGGTAAAATTTGTGCCCGTTAACGAGGGTTTTTTGAATTTTTTAAAACTGACCAATATTTTTTTCGTTTATTATATTTTAAATTATATTTATAAAAAAATTGCTAAATTTTTTAATTATAATAAGATTGGTCAGACAGAACAAAAGTTTCATTATTATTCCGATTATTATTTCGGGATTATGGAGGGCGAGCCATCTGTAGAATATTTTGATGAATATTCCCGATATGTTAAAGAAGGTTTTAGAAGAATGAAAAACCAGCGGGCCGTTTTGGTCGGATGCGTCCGGGAAGAAGAATATATTATTGGTAGAAATATTGAAAGATTAGAAAAAACAGGAAAGTTATTTAATGACTACAGGATAGTGATTTTTGAAAATGATTCTGCAGATAAAACCTTGAAAATTCTAAATCAAAAATCAAAAGATAATAATAAAATTATAATTATCAGCGAAAAAAATCAGTTTAGTAGATTTCGGGGCCACGGACAAAAAAGGATGGAAATAATGGCTTATTGCCGGAATAAATATTTAGAATATACTCAGAAAAATTTTTCTTACTTTGATTATATGATTGTTTTTGATTTGGATTTATATGGTGGCTGGAGCAATCAGGGAATAGCAAACAGCATAGGGCAAGACAATTGGGACATGATGGGGGCTAACGGATTAGAAAACGGAGAATATTATGATTCTTTTCCATTACGAATAAAAAACTTTGAAGACAGGTGTTATACAGGAGGTAGGCAATCTGATGGAAATAATTGGTCTGTAAGAAGGGATAAGATTAAATGGATAGATGCAAAAAAACCGAAATTATTAGCGGGGCAGGAATTGGTTCCCGTTTATTCTTGTTTTTCCGGTTTGGCAATGTACAAAATGGAGGCAATAAAAGATTGCCGCTATGGTTTTGAGGATTGCGAGCATGTTTCTTTTCATAAACAGATTTACAAGAGGGGTCATAAAAGATTTTTTATAAATCCGAGCATGATTGCTATTCTGGCCTAAAAAATGTCGCCAAATAATAAAGAGACAAAATACGGCATAATTATTACATTCCACAACCATGTGAAGGATTTTATGATGCCCTGCTTAAACAGCGTCTTAGAATATACCATAAAGCCAAGATTAATATTAGTTTATGACAATGAATCAAATGACCCAGACCGATTTTTTCTTTTAAAAAAATTTAACAATAATCCGGATATTTGTTTTATTAGAGTTGATAATCAATTGGAAAACGACGGGCTAACAGGCACATGGAACCAGGGAATTAAAAAATGTTTTGAGAATGGGTGCGATAAGGTGGTTCTTTTAAACCACGACACGATTGTTGACGAAAGCTGGCCGATTTTTTTAAAGAGCATTAAAGAAGGCGATTGCGCATACGGCCCTGTTTCAGATAATATTGGCGGATTTACCCGCGACCAGAAAAGAAGCAAAGATTATTCTCTAAAAAATTCAGAAACCCTGAAAGAAACAATTTTTTTATCTGGTTTTTGCCTTGGATTTGATAAAAACGCATTAGAATCCAATAAGTATAATGAAAATGATTATTTTAACCCGGCTTATCCGTTTGGGTATAATGAAAAAGAATGGGAAAATAGATTTAGAAAAAGGGAAGGAAAACTTATTCTTGTTGAGGGTTGTTTTGTGCATCATAAAAATGACAACGCTTGGACTAACATTAAGCTTCTAAGAAGGCACAGAAAAGAACCGCTGCCCCTTTCTTTTTCGTTTTATTTTCGCATACTGATAGGGAAGTTCGGCATAGTTTTACATAAATATTTTCCGAAAATTTACGCAAAATTAAAACCCTATTTTCCAACAAAATAGTGTTGTCTAATAGGGATTTTTATTTTTTAATCAAACACTTCCTAATTTTTTTTATGAAAATTTTTGTATCAAATTTTTTAGCTTGTTTTTGGCACTCGTCTTTATATTTTTCCGGACTTTTTTTGATTTTTTTTATTGCATCAATAATTTTATCTTCGTTTATACCATTAATTAAGATTCCAGTTTTACCATCAATTATTGTTTCTTTGTACCCGCCTTCATTCGGCGCAATTACCGGCTTGCCAGAAGCCATTGCTTCAACAGCATTCATCCCAAAATCCTCGTCTTCTGAAGTTGTGATAAAACCTTTGCAGTTTGAGTAAAGATTTATTAATTCATTTTGGCTTACCCAACTTCTTATTTCAACATTGCCAGGTTTTATTTTTTTGCAATGCTCGGCATATTTTTTGAAGTGCCGAGATTGTTCATAGCTACCAACAATAATCAATTTTTCATTTGGAATTTTTGTAAAAGTTTTTAGTTGCAAATCAATTCTTTTGTGCGCTATTAAGCGGTTTACAGAAAGCCAGTAATTGCCAGATTTTTCAAATTTAAATTTAGATGTTTCTATGGGCGGATTTATAACAACAGCATCTTTCTCCAAAAATTTTTTTAGCCGATTTTTGGTATTGTCAGAATTGCAAGCAATAATATTGACGCTGTTTACATATTTTTTATTTAAATAGCGATTATAAAAAACCCAAACATCAAAAAACCATCTTAAAAACCAAGGAACAATGTTTTGCCTTGTGTATTTATATAAATCCCAAATTTCTCTGATTGGGGAGTGCACATACCATAAATTCGGCTTATTGTTTGGCGCTCCAGATATCGCCCAGTCGCCAGCAATAATATAAAAATCGTACTTATTTTTAAGGTTTAATTTTTTGAATTTCCACAAAGCAAGTTGTTGTTTGAACGGAGGATTTTTAGGGACTTCTCCAATTGAATAAACTTTTGGCAAGACATCTTCAAACCCCATTTTAATTATTTTTTCTTTATCTGTATTTGTTGTGTAAATATCTGCATTCAGCTCTCTTGCAAGAGTTAATACAACTATTTCAGCTCCGCCGATATTATCTAAAAAATTATGGAATACAGCAACCTTCATAATTTTATCAGCCGGTTAAATTTTTCTTTAAAATTTTCTATTGATTTTTCTTTTGCCGGAACGTTTTTGGCGGATATTTCCAATAATTTTTTCACCAGCTGCTCGTTTTCTAATATGTATTTAATTTTTTTATTTATTAAATTAAAATCAGCAGGGTCATCTGCAATAAAAATATCGCTAAAGAGATAATTGGTTCCCACCCCTCTTGAAATTATAGGATAACATCCGCAAATGGCAGCTTCCATGGTGGTGCACGGATGCGGGTCAAAATCTGGGATGTGTATTAAAAATTTGCATTTACTATAAAAAGTTTCAACATCTTTTCTTTGTCCCAAATAAATTATTTTCTTATTTTTTTTTGTTATTTTCTCAACATATTTTTTTTGCACGCCATCGCCCAGTATTATAAATTTTTCAAAATAAGGGCATTGAATCGCAAAATCAATTATCCTTTCTATGTTTTTGTCCGGGTCTAATCTGCCGACATACAGCCCGTAATTTTTTCTTTGCATGCCTGCTGTTTTATTTATTTTTTTTGGGTGTGGCGGACAAACTTCAATGGGAATATTAATAATTTTTTGCGCGAAACGCTTATTCATATCTGAAACGCTGATAATCGCATCAATTTTTTTTAATGCAAAAATTTTGGCTTTTTTTACGAAAATATTGTCCTGCGTTAAATTAATAATATAAAGGTCTCCGTCAAGATAGATTATTTTTATTTTTGGGAACCTCATTTTAATAGCAACTGCCGCCCACAATGAAGAGCCGCCATCAACCAAAACAATATCTTCTTTTGTTGGTAGAAAAAATCCATAAGTTAGACATATGGCAGGATAAACATAACTAATTGCTCTCCATTTTTTAGAAATTTCTACCAAGCCGGCGAAGGGTGTGATTTTTATTTTTGCTCCTACTGCTTTTGCGAAGCTGATATGCGCTTGGTGGGGAGAGTGAGATAAAAAAAGAGTTTTCATTTTTCTTTTATTCCTAAAATGCTCAGCATAAATGAAGAGAAAATTGTTTGCGCGCCTATTGTTAAAAGAGTTAAGGCAACTATTGAATTTTTTACTTCGTCTAACGAGCCAAAACCAGAAGCCAGCCATTTTGTTGCGATGACAAGGTAAATAATAAAACCCGACGCCATTATCAGCAAACCGAAAACACAGGCCCTTTCAATGGTTATGTATTTGAAAAGATTTTCAAAAGTTGCGCTTTCTTCTTTCAAGTGGGTGATTGAATAAATTTTGGCAAAGGCGGCAAAAGTTATTAATTGATAGCCGATTATTACCAGCAGAGACGACAAAAACATCGGATGGGAATATAATCTTATGCCAAAAATCACAGGCGAATAAAAGTAAAATAAAAATAAAGAAATAATTCCCGAGAGAAAAATTATCAGGCCAGGTATAAAAAATAAAAATAGGGGAGAGTATAAAAGCATAAACCTGATATGCTTCCACGCGTCTGGGAATGACTTCATTTTTGACTTTCCAATGCGCGGGTAATAATCAATTGGCAGTTCTTTTATTTTAAGATTATTTTTTATGGCTTTGACAAGCATTTCCGAAGCAAACTCCATGCCCGTTGTCTGCAAATTTAATTTTTCTAATGCCTCTTTTTTTATTGCCCTCATTCCGCATTGGGAGTCCCTTATTTTTGCCCCGAAGAAAAGTCGTAAAATAAAAGAGAGAATGGGATTGCCGATATATTTGTGGGAAAATGTCATTGCATCTTCGCGGATTTTTTTTGCGAAACGGTTGCCGATTACCATATCAAACCCATTTTCCAATTGTTTTATAAAATTTGGAATTTCCTTGAAGTCATAGCTGGCGTCGGCATCGGCCATAAAAATATATTTTCCTTTTGCAATTTTGAACGCTTCCAAATATGCTGCGCCGTAACCTTCTTTATTATGTTTTACCAAAACAACATTTTCCTTTTTTGCGATTTCCGGACTTTTGTCGGTTGAAGAATCAGAAACAATGATTTCTGCTGATCGGTTATTTTTTTTAATCGTCTCTTCTATTTGTTTCAAACAAAAAGGCAGTGCCTGCTCTTCATTTTTGCAGGGGAGTATTATGCTAATTTCTGGCTCTTTTTCCATAATTATTTAACTTTAATCGTAAAACCATCTTTTTGCAATTTTTTGGGAGATTTTATCCCATTTTTCAATGCGGCAAACTGCGGAAAAATAGCTCGCGGATTTTTTAAGTTATTCACAGGGTTGACGATAAAATTTTGTGGTAAAATGAAGAAACGAAAATGTGCGTGAAAAGTGCATCTGATTTTTTGTAATATGCGAGTTTTATTTAAAAATTATCAGATAAAAAACAAAAACAAAAATTAACAGATGAATCGCATTGAAAAAACAATTTTAATCTGCGCATCAGTAATTTTTATTGTCTTGTTTTTGGTTGCCACCTCATCTGCGGGAAAAGCTGTTCAGTCGTCTCAGGTTTTTGCAGAAAAACCGCTGCCGCTGCGACCCGGAACAATTTTTATCTCCAAGGCATTCCAGCTTGACTCAAATAAAAATATTTTGGCCGACATTTATGACCAAGTTAAAGCGCAAGACAAAAATTATGCAACTGTTCCAAGCGGCAATTATATTCGCGCAACTTTTAGTTCAATTTTAAACAACAAAAATGACAACACAATTTATGCCAGGCCAAATTCCATTGGACAAAGTTCAAAAATAGAAGTTTATCCGGTTTATACTGATGCAAATGGAAATGTCACCGAAGGCCCATTGGTTGCCACGTTTCCAGCCATTGACCACGAAGGAACTTACAAAGTTTTGCTGACAAATCTCCAGACCCCAACCGACACTTTTGATTTTAAAATTACAGGAAATTCTGTGCAGTTTGATTATATTGTTGATCCAGAATGTACTGGGCAGCCGGATTACACAAGTTGTTCAATTGGTGTTTGTTGTGATGAAAGTTGTGTTGATACTACAAGTGATACAAGCAATTGCGGAAGCTGTTCAAATTATTGTTTTGGAACAACCCCTGATTGTTATAATTCAGGCTGTTATGATTTAAGCGATGATGATTCTAACTGCGGATCTATTGGAAATGCTTGTGGAGGAGCAAGTCCTGATTGTATTGGTGGAAGTTGTTCTTGTGATGGAAATTCCTGTTCAGGAACAACTCCTTATTGCAGCTCAGGAACTTGCTATGATTTATACAATGATAATTCTAACTGCGGAACTTTTGGAAATGTTTGTTCAGGAGCAAATCCTAGTTGTTATGAGGGAAGCTGTGTTTGCGGCACAAGCACATGTTCGGGAACAGAACCTTATTGCAATTCAGGAACTTGCTATGATTTGTACAATGATTCTTCTAACTGCGGAAGTTATGGAAATGTTTGTTCAGGAGCAAATCCTAGTTGTTATGAGGGAAGCTGTGTTTGCGGCACAAGTTATTGTTCAGGAACAGAACCTTATTGTGATTCAGGAAATTGCTACGATTTATACAATGATAATTCTAACTGCGGAACCTTATTGTTATGAAGAAACAGGAACTTGCTATGATTTAAGCGATGATAATTCTAACTGCGGAACCCTTGGAAATGCTTGCACAGGAGCAAACCCTGATTGTGTCAGTGGAACTTGTACTTGTGACGGAACTGTTTGTTCAGGAACAACTCCTTATTGTTCTGGAGGAAGCTGCTATGATTTAAACGATGATCCATATAATTGCGGAACTTGGGGGAATACATGCACAGGGACCAATCCTGATTGTTATGAAGGAAGCTGTGTTTGCGGCGAAAGCACATGTTCAGGAACAGAACCTTATTGCAATTCAGGAACTTGCTATGATTTGTACAATGATTCTTCTAACTGCGGAAGTTATGGAAATGTTTGTTCAGGAGCAAGCCCTGATTGTTATGAGGGAAGCTGTGTTTGCGGCACAAGCACATGCTCGGGAACAACTCCCTATTGCGATTCAGGAACCTGCTACGATTTATACAGTGATGTAAATAACTGTGGTT
>JBEKVX010000038.1:0-7609 GCA_049513595.1 Candidatus Staskawiczbacteria bacterium
TCAAGCGACCTAATCCAGCAATCTGCTTCTGGTTTGCTCAACGGAATAGGAGAATTTATTAAATGGCTGTTCGCCACGCCGGTAAAAAAAATATCAACTTTGCCGGTTATACAGGGAACAGAAGCTAGTTTGGTGCAAAGCGCAAATATATTTCAGGCAGGATTGACATTTCCTATACAAAAATTTTTTATCGCTGTGTTTGGCAAATAGTTTTTTAATGTTAGAATATTGACCCTTTACCCAAATTTTGCAAAATTTGGGTAAAGGGTTGACTTTATATTTCCATAACTTAAAATTAAGGTAGCTCTGATGTTTCAAATTTTCTATACAAACTTTTTTTACGGGAATCCAAATTTATTGCGACCGTGGTTTCAATATGAGGATACCCACTTAAATTTTACTAGAAATCTTAGAAACTCAGGGCGATAAAAGATTGCCTTTGATTAGGTAATTTTTTATTTTGACACCGTTTTGTAAAAGGAATACAATATATATATAATTAATTATATTTTCAAAAAATTATGGCTAAAGAATTATCTCTGGCTTTGAGAATTTGCGACTGGTTCGCAAAATACAGCATTTATGCCGCAATATTTTTAATGCCAATTTTTTTCCTGCCATGGACTGCCGATGTCTTGGATTTTAACAAGCAGGCGCTGCTGATTCTGCTGGTTTTTGTTGCGCTGTTCGCCTGGATGCTTAAGGTATTAATTTTAGGAAAATTTGAGGTTAATGCCAGCAAGATGCACGTTGTTGTAGGAATTATGTTTTTGATTTACCTTTTGGCGACTATTTTTTCTGTAAATCAATATGGTTCCTTCTGGGGCTGGCCGCAGTCAAGTTCGGAATCGCTGCTTACCTTAATCGGGCTTGCGGTATTTTATTTTTTGGTCAGCAACACTTTTTCAAAGAAAAATATTTTTACCGGAGCAGCCATACTTTCCATTTCTGCACTAATAGCGGAATTTGTCGGGTTTTTTCAGCTGTCTGGGTTGTTTCTTCCTTTTGACTTTGCCAAATCAGTTTCTTTCAACACAATAGGGTCAGTCGGCAGTTTGGGATTTTTTGCTGCCATTTTACTGCCCTTAACCATAGTAATGCTTATTATTGCCAAAAACTGGTGGCGACTTTTGTTTGCCGTGGAATTAATTTTGTCTGCTTTAATATTATTTTTAATAAATTATTCTATTATTTGGTGGGCGGTTATTATCGGCTCGGTTGTGGTGATGGTTTTTGCAATAGTGAAGAGAAATACTTTTGACGGAAGATGGATGGCTCTGCCGATGTTTTTTTTGGCGGTTTCTCTCTTTTTTATTTTATTAAATCCCCAAATTCCGTGGATAGCCCAAAAAGCCAATGAGGTTTTTCTTTCGCAGGGAGCCAGTTCAGGCATATCTCTGCAGGCAATAAAAGAAAGGCCCATTTTTGGTTCGGGTCCCGGAACTTTTTCTTATGATTTTTCAAAATTTAAAGACCCCAGCTTTTCTGGAAGCTCTCTATGGAACGTAATTTTCAGCCAGGCAACATCAAAGGTTTTAAATGACTTGGCTTCAGCCGGCCTTTTCGGGTTTATTGCCTTGCTGGCGCTTATGGCTTTCCCAATTTTTTATGGAGTCAAATTTCTTGTCTCAGAAAAAACATTAAATTCCGAAGTTCCGCAGGCGCAATTGCCAAAAATTTATTGGATTTTAACATTGGGCGTTTTAACTGCCTTGGCGGCCCAGGCCATAACGTACTTTCTGTACAACTCAAACGTTGTGCTTAGTTTCTTAAACTTTTTTATGATAGCTTGCTTGGTGGGCTTGATTACTTCAGAAAAAAAAGGATATGAATTGAGACCTTCTTCTGTGCTGACCTTAGCGATTACTTTTATATTTACATTAGTTTTTATTTTTGGTTTGGGACTTTTAATTTTAGACGGCCAAAGATATGTGGCCGAGGTAAATTACTATTTTGGTCTGGCTCTTTGGCAGTCAGGAAACAAAGACGCGGGGCAAAAACGCCTGGAGTCGGCTGCGAGCATAAATCCCTCGTCTGATTTGTATTTCAGGCAGCTGTCGCAGGTTTATCTTTCTTTGTTGCAAGATGAATTGCAAAATGTGAAAGGAACTCCGTCGGACACTGAAAAGACAAAAGTTCAGACGTTGATTTCGAACTCTGTCAACGCTGCTAAAATAGCCGCCAATTTAAATCCCGAGAGCAGCAGTGATTGGGCTAATCTGGGGTATGTTTACCAAAGTTTAAATGGTTTTATAGGCGACTCTTCAACGTGGGCGTTAAGTTCTTACGACCAGGCCTTAAAGCTTGACCCAAATGATCCTTATTTGCTATCGCAGGAAGGCACCGTAGATTATATTTCTGCGGAAGCATTGGGCTCTGATAAGGCAGACCAAAAGAGCCAGTTATTATCGCAGGCGCAGGCAAAATTGGAAAAATCAGTTGCATTAAATCCAAATTATTCTAACGGTTTGTATACCCTTGGCTTAGTTTATGACGCTTTGGGTAAAAAAGATAAGGCCATAGCAGAGTTTACAAAAGTTCAGCAGTTAAATCCGAAAGACACGACCATTCCGAAAATTTTGTCTAACTTAAATGCGGGCTTGCCGGCGTTGCAATCTCCGCCGGCAACAACTCCGCCGGCAACAAATTCTTCTGGCAGTAGCACAATAACAAATCCTCCGGCAACTGCTTTGACACCCGCGCCGCCAAAGCCCGCTACAAAGAAAAAATAAGCAAATCAAAAAAATACTCGCTTTCGCGGGTGTTTTTTTGATTTGCGCGCCAAATTATTATAGAATAGATTAATATTTTATGGCAGCTTATGGCAACTCTTATTTTTGGCTTAATTTTATTGGCAGTTCCATTTTTATTAATTGATTTGTTTTCTGATAGAAAAAGGGGCTTTATTTATGTCCTGTTTTTTTTGTTGTTATTTCAGACCATTCTGGCAATTTTAACCCAGTCGCTGGGAATATTTTATTATTGGGTGGTAGCAACTTGCACCCTGGTTTTTGATGCTGTCTTACTTTTTTTATATTTTACTAAAAAAGATAAAAAAAACTTCTCTTTTAATTTTAAAAATATTGACTGGGTAATTATAATTGTAGCAGCAATCTCTATTTTCTGCCTTTATCAAGTTCACTACAATTACACAGGAAAAATAAGTTCAGCCACAGACCAGGTTGTCTCTTACCATCAGGTAAAAAACATGGCGTATCCGTATCCCTATTTTTCTGATGAATGGTACGCGGTTTCTTTGGTTGAGGGGGCGATAAGCACCCATTCCTTGCCGGTTAAAAATCTTCTGGACAATACTTTTTTCCCTAACTTAGAATTATTTTTTCATTCTTTTGTAGCAGAAATTATGCTGCTCTTGGGATTAAATCCTCTTTTGCAATATACTATTTTATTAATATTTTTTAACACCTTAATAGTTTTATTGGTTTATTTATTTTTGCGGCTAAGCAATATTTCAAAATTAGCAGCAGGCATTTGCTCTTTGCTGGCGCTTTATATTACTTATGGGGCGAATCTGCCTGGTTTATGGCAATTTATTCCCTTTAATTTAGGCATAATATTTTTTCTGTTATGCCTTTGTTTTATGGAATTTGGCGATGCTAAAACGGTTTTTCTGTCTTTTGTTTTGGCTTCTTTATTTTACCCGCCGTTGATTCCTTTTTACTTTGTCGCCCTGATAATATTTTTATTTTGCAGGTTAAAAATGCCGAAAGAGCATTTATTAAAAGTAACTGGTTACGGCCTTTTGTCATTATTTTTTATTATTCCTATAATTTATATACTGCTGATGCTTTCTCCGTTGGCTAACACAGTAAATTATATTTTTTCAAGAATATTTTTTATTTCTTTTGTTGCTCCGTTTATCCCGCAGCTTTATTTCTATAACATAATGCCGATACCGGCGATTCTGTTAGCGATTTTCGGGCTTTATTATATATATAAAAATAAAAAATGGGTTTTATTGTCTGTTTTTATTTCGGGCGTTATTTTTTGGTTTTTCTATTCGTTTACGATTTACAGATTTTTTGCAGAATACGAAAGAATTGCAATTTTTACTTCAATAATTGTTGTAGTTATTGCCGGATTTGGATTGAGGCAGCTGGAAGATTATATTAAATTCAAATTGGAAAAAAATGGAGACAAGGTTTTGGAAACAACAGAAATCATTATTCTATTTGTTTTTTTGCTTTTGGCGCCGTTTTATACAAGGGGAGAAAATTGGGAAAAGCTTGTTGAGATTTATCCGGCAAACGGGTCGGCGGCTTATCCAAAATCGCCGGCAAATAATTATTTGACGCAAGATGATTTAAAAATATTTAAAAATATCAAAAATAAAAGATTTCTGAGTATTCCTTGGAAGGGGACGGTAATAGGGGTTGCAACCAGGAACTATCCTGTTTTAACAAAACAGGGGACAATATCACTCGGCTCAGATGCTATTTTGAATAATTTTTTGCAAGCCGATTGCGTAGGCAAGGAAGACATGGCAAAGAAACTTAAATTGGACTATATTTACATATATCCTTTTGATTGTCCTGATTTTAAAAAAATAGATGAGAGCAAAGAAGGATTAATATTATATAATTTTTTATGAGTGACTATTCAAAAAAAATAAAAAGTATTTTTGGTTTAAGTTTTCAATTGGCGAAAGCTGAATTTAAGCTTAGAAACGAGGGTAGTTATTTCGGGATTTTTTGGTATCTACTGAATCCATTGCTGGCATTCAGTCTGCTTTATTTGGTTTTTTCAGATAGATTGGGTAGTAATATTCCCAGATATCCTCTTTATTTGCTGTTAGGAATTATAATGTTCAATTTTTTTCAAGGCGCTACTATTGAATCCCTTGCGTCTATTATAAAGGATTATAAGTCGGTAATAAAATCAATAAATTTTCCCAGAGAAGCGCTTACCGCGTCAATTGTATTAAAAAATTTATTTTCCCATTTTTTTGAAGTAATATTTTTTACAATTTTGCTTATATTTTTTAAAGTATCTGTGCTGGGCTTGTTATATTATTTTTTAATTTTGATATTTTTCTGCTTATTTATTTTTGGCGCATCATTAATTTTATCTTCTCTCGCGGTTTATTTTATTGATTTGGAGGGCATCTGGTCGTTTGTAGTTAGATTATTATGGTTGGGCACGCCCATATTCTATACAATTGCCGGCCAAGTGCGGCTCTACTATATTAATCTTTTCAATCCTATGTATTATTTTATAACAATTGCGAGAGATGCTGTTATATACTCTGAAATGCCAGATATTTTAATGCTTTCTGGAATGGTTTTTTATACATTATTATCTTTTGTTGTTGGTATTTTGCTATTTAATATACTAAAAACAAAATTTGCCGAAAAGATTTAATATGGAATACAAAAATAATAATCCTTTTATAATCGGTAATTGGGAAGCATACTATATTAATTTAGATAGCAGAAAAGACCGTAAAAAAATTATTGAATCAGAGTTAGGAAAACAAGGCGTTAATGCAGCAAGATTTCCTGCATTATCTGACAAGGACTTTAATAAATTTACTGATTTAAATCTCGGAAGACAGAATGCTTCTCCCTTGCATTCATCAGATAAAAATAGAGCGCCTCGTGAATTTATTCCGGGCGAATGGGGTTGCGCCTTTTCGCATTATTCAATTTTAAAAAAGCATTTAAGCTCTGGAAGCCAAAAGATTTTAGCTATTTTTGAAGACGATGCGCACTTTTGTTCCGATTTCAAAAAGAGATTAGAGTATTTGGCTAACCACTTTGATTTGGAGTGGGATATTTTTTATCTCGGCGGTTTTTGTAAATTGATTTATGACCAAAAAACAAACATTAAGCATGTGTGGAAGATAGACGATGTCGCTTATGGCACGCAAGCGATGTTGATTAACCAAAAATCTATTTCAAAAATTACGGGGTTGATGGAATTATATGCTCCAAATGTTTCCGCGATAGATAATTTGTATATTTATTTGGTTCCACATCTAAAAATGTATTATTTTGTTCCCGGCATGGTCTCTCAAAATTCTCCGCTAGTCGGGGATATAGGGGGCAGAATTAACCTTGCTAGTTATTATGTTAAACTTTACGGCCCGCATGTTTTTGCAGAAAACCTTGATGATTTCAATTATTGGAAAACCTTAAAAGTTGTGATATATCTCAGAAAATATTTGTATGTTGCTTGGTGTAAAATTGATCCTATCCTTGGGAGAATTGGCATTTTTCTAAAAAATAAATTTCCGATTGTTTATAAAACTCTTAAATCCACTCCTTTATAATGGAAAAAACAAAAAGAATAACTATTGATAATATTTCAAAAAAATTTATGATAGGCAGCAACAATAATGTCGGTGCCCTGGCGAGGTTTCTGTCTTTATTTTCCGGCAAAGAGCCGAAAAAGTTAATTTATGCCATTAAAAATTTATCATTTGGCGTTTATTTCGGCGAAATTATCGGGATTATCGGGGACAATGGTTCTGGCAAAAGCACTTTGCTAAGGATTATAGCGGGAATTTATCATCCGGATGGCGGAAGAGTGTTGGTAAAAGGAAAAATAATTTCATTAATAAACCTGACTATCGGATTGAAAGACCGCCTAAACATGAGAGAAAATATTTTTTTAATCGGTTCGTTATTCGGAATGAGCCAGAAAGAAATAAAAAAAAGATTGCATCACATCATAGAATTTTCTGGTCTGCATGATTTTTTAAGCACAAAAATTTACCAATTTTCCGAGGGTATGAAACAAAGGTTGGCTTTTTCCATTGCAATTAATTGCAATCCAGACGTTTTGTTGCTTGACGAGGTGTTTGAAGTTGGCGACGAGGACTTCAAAAAAAGAAGTTCGGCAAAAATAAAAGAAATTGCAAAAGAAGGAGGGTGTGTTTTGCTGGTCAGCCATGATTTGGGAATTATCAGGAAATATTGTAGCCACGCAATATGGTTGAAAGATGGATTAATTTTTGAACAGGGAAAATCAGATGAAATAGTAAAAAAATATAAAGAACTAAAATAGAAAAAGTGAAAAATAATTTATTAGTAACATTGGCAGACGAAAATTTTGTTGACCAGGCAAAGCAGCTTTTTTCCAGCGTTTATTACAACGCCGGCTGGAAGGGGGATTATATGCTTTTGGCTTATAAAATACCAGATAAAGACCTGGAATGGTTTTTTAACAAAGGTATTTTAGTAAAAAAATGCGAACCAATATTCAAAGACAATGAACTGCAAAAACTATGCGACAACTCTCCGGAAGACCGGTCTGATGAATGGCCCAATATTGCTTCAAGTAAATTTTACTTATTTACACCAGAATTTAAAAAGTGGCAAAATATAATATTTTTAGATGCCGATATAATTGTAAGAGCGCCCTTGGACGAACTTACGAAGGTAAAAGGATTTTCAGCTTCATATAATCGTGATTTCAGATTAAATACTGAGTTTTCGGAAAAACATCAAATAACAACAAAGGACCAGCAAGCGCTATATCAAAAACTCAAAAACAGCTTCAATTTAAAAGAAAAAGCATTTAACTCCGGCGTAATGGCTTTCAATACTAAAATTATACAAGAAGATAAAGTTAATAATTTATCAAT
>JBEKVX010000039.1:0-7585 GCA_049513595.1 Candidatus Staskawiczbacteria bacterium
ATTCCTCTTTCAATTCTCCCGGTTGCAACTGTACCCCTTCCTTCAATTGAGAATACATCTTCAACAGCCATTGCAAACGGCTTGTCTAATTCCCTCTTCGGCTCGGGAATATAATTATCGCAGGCATCTAACAATTCAACAATTGGTTTAGCTGCCGCATCCTCGGCGGAAGTTGCCTCCAATGCTTTTGTGGCAGAACCTCTGATAACAGGGGTTTCGTCTCCCGGGTAGCCGTTTTTCTTTAATAATTCGCGAACTTCTGATTCAACTAAGTCCAAAATTTCCGGGTCATCAACCATGTCGCATTTGTTCATAAACACAACCATTTAAGGCAGGCCGACCTGTCGGGCCAAAAGAATGTGCTCTTTTGTTTGGGGCATGGGTCCGTCCGGGGCAGAAACCAAAAGTATAGCGCCGTCCATTTGAGCGGCTCCCGTAATCATGTTTTTAATGTAGTCGGCGTGTCCGGGGCAGTCAATTAAAGCATAATGCCTTTTTGCTGTCTCAAACTCCAAGTGAGTAATGGAAATTGTCACTCCTCTTGCCTTTTCTTCCGGAGAAGCGTCAATCTGGTCTACATTTTTGTCTGAAGACTTAAAACCGCGCAATTTTGAAATTTTCATAATTGCGGCAGACAATGTGGTTTTTCCATGGTCAACGTGACCGATGGTACCAATGTTTACGTGAGGTTTGGACCTCTCAAATTTTTCTGTTGCCATTTTTTATTTTTTCCCTGCACCATTTACCAGATGCATAGGATTTAATTACTATTTTATATACTATTTAGTTTATTATGTTTTTTAACAATAGTCAATGTTTATTTTACTGCTATTTCCTCTTGCCGTCAATAATCTCTTGAGCTATATTTCCTGGTACTCGTTCATAACTGTCAAATTCCATTGTAAAACTTGCTCTGCCTTCAGTAAGCGAACGAATTGATGTGGCGTATCCAAATGTTTCCGAGAGCGGAACAATTGCATCAATAACTTTCATTCCAACTCTTTCGCTGGTCTCTTCAATTTTTCCTCTTCTTGAATTTAAATCAGAAATAACTTGTCCAAAAAAATCTTCAGGGGTGACAACCTCCATTTTCATCACTGGCTCTAAAATAACCGGCTTTGCTCTTTTTGCTGCTGCTTGAAAAGCCATGGAGCCGGCAATTTTAAAAGCAAATTCCGAAGAATCAACTTCGTGATAACTTCCGTCGTACAAAGTAACTTCAACATCAACCATCGGATATCCGGCAACAATTCCTTTGTCCATTGCCTCCACAACTCCTTTTTCAACCGGCTTGATAAATTCTTTTGGAATTGCGCCTCCTTTAATTTCGTCAACAAATTCAAAACCAGCTCCTCTTTCTTTTGGTTTTACTTTAAGCAAAACGTGTCCGTATTGTCCTTTTCCGCCTGACTGCCTGACATATTTTTCTTCACCTTGCCCGTCGGTTGTAATTGTTTCTTTGTAGGCAACTTGGGGTCTGCCGTAATTTGCTTCAACGTGAAATTCTCTTCTTAAGCGGTCTGCAATAATATCTAAGTGCAGCTCTCCCATGCCGGAAATAATTGTTTCGCCGGTTTCAATGTCTTCTTTAATTCTGAAGGTCGGGTCTTCTTCGGTAAGTTTTCTGATAGACATAATAAGTTTTTCCTGGTCTGCT
Organism: Candidatus Staskawiczbacteria bacterium; assembly: GCA_049513595.1. Classification (GTDB taxonomy): domain Bacteria; phylum Patescibacteriota; class Minisyncoccia; order Minisyncoccales; family Staskawiczbacteraceae; genus XYD1-FULL-39-28. The sequence continues at coordinate 1,658 of JBEKVX010000039.1, forward strand.
TTTGTTTTCGGCTCAACACGAATTCCAATAACTGGTTCAGGAAACACAATTTTTTCTAAAATTACCGGAGCCGATTTGTCGCACAAAGTGTTTCCCGTGCTTGTATTTTTTAATCCAACCGTTGCTCCAATTTCTCCTGCATAAATAACATCCAATTCCTGTCTCTCGTCAGCGTGCATTCTCAAAATTCTGGAAATTCTTTCTTGTTCGCCCGTGTTTGCGTTTAATAAATATGAACCCTTTCGCAAAACTCCAGAATAAACTCTAAAAAATGTTAAAGTTCCCACAAACGGGTCTGTTGCAACCTTAAAAACCAAGGCAGCAAACGGTTCATCATCTGAGGCCTTTTTTTCTATTATTGCTCCTGTTTTTGGGTCTGTTCCTTTTTGCGGAGGCACATCCAAAGGCGAAGGCAACAATTCCACAACTGCATCTAAAATCGGCTGAACTCCCTTGTTCTTTAATGCCGAACCGCAAAAAACCGGAACTAATTTATATTCCAAAACCGACTTTCTTAAAACGTTTTTAATCTCTTCAGCAGAAATTTTTTCTCCCTTCAAAAATTTTTCAGTCAAAGTATTGTCTTCTCCTGCAATTTTTTCAATCATTTTTTTGTGCCAAATTTCTGCCTCCTTTTTCCACTCTTCTGGAATTTCTTTTTCAATAACATCAATTCCCTTGTCGCCTTCAAAATATAATGCTTTCATTTTTATTAAATCAACCACGCCAACTAATTTTTCTTCCAGACCCATTGGAATTTGCACTGCGCAGGCATTTGGGGTTAATTTTTGTAAAATTGACTGAAAACTTTTTTCAAAATTTGCTCCCATTCTATCCAATTTGTTTATAAAACAAACACGCGGAACATTATATTTGTCTGCCTGGCGCCAGACCGTTTCTGACTGCGGCTCAACTCCGGCAACTCCGTCAAAAACCACCACGGCGCCGTCCAGCACGCGCAACGAGCGTTGCACTTCCGCAGTAAAATCAATGTGACCAGGAGTATCAATCAAATTTATCTGGTGATTTTTCCAATACATTGTTGTGGCAGCCGAAGTAATTGTAATTCCCCTTTCCCTTTCCTGAACCATCCAATCCATAACTGTGTCTCCTTCGTGAACTTCCCCAATTTTGTGCGAAACCCCAGTATAAAACAAAAGCCGCTCGGAAAAAGTAGTTTTTCCCGCATCAATATGAGCAATAATTCCAATATTTCTCAATGATTCTAATGGATGTAATCTCGGCATAAAATTTGAAATTTGAAATTTTTAATTTAAAATCAATTTGAAATGATAAAATTTGAAATTTGAAAACTTGACTTTTTTTATTTTATTTTGTAATATTTTTGTATTCGGCACCTTCACTCATTTAAGGAGTTCTGTCATGCCAGAAGAAATCTTCAGATGTCCAACATGCGGAGCTATCCAGGGTCCTGTCCCCGAGGGTCTTCCGAAGAACGGACAAAACATTCGGATTAACTCTGTGTGCGCCGGCGGCCGTGGCCAATACTGTCCCACGATAGCCGTTTCGGTAAAAAGGCTTGGAGATGATGTGCTCGTGGAGCTTCCGGGGTCCAACTCCCCAATTCTCCGATACAATATCGCCGAGGGAAAGTGGACACAGGGAGGACATCCCTGCACCGTAGAAATCACAGATTAACCCGCTAACTCCACGCGAAAGGGCGCTGAGTGCCCAAACCCCGACTATCGTGCCGGGGATTTTTTTATCTTGCGAAGTGGGCGAAGGCCTTGTTGGCTTCTGCCATGCGGTGCATGTCGTTTTTCTTTTTCAAAGCGTTGCCTTGGTTGTTTGTAGCGTCTATTAATTCTGCTGCCAATTTTTCTGCCATTGGTTTTCCTTTTTTGCTTCTTGCTCCGTCAATAATCCAGCGAAATGCCAAAGCCAGCCGCCTTTCTCCCCTAACTTCCATCGGCACCTGATAGGTTGCGCCTCCAATTCTTTTTGGTTTAACTTCCAAAACAGGACTGGCATTTTCAATTGCCGATTTAAAAACTTCCAAAGGTTCTTTTTTTGTCTGCTGTTTTATAATATCAAAAGCTGAATAAACAATTTTCTGGGCAGTTGATTTTTTGCCTTTTTCCATTACTTTATTAATAAACCGCGCCACTTCTGTGTCATTGTAAACCCTGTCCGGTGCTATTTTGTGTTTTTTATAAGCACGTCTCATGTATTTTACTTGGCTTTTTTAGTTCCATATTTGCTGCGTTCTTGTTTTCTGTTCTCAACTCCCTGCGTATCCAAAATTCCTCTGACAATGTGATACCTGACTCCTGGCAAATCCTTAACTCTTCCTCCGCGAATTAAAACAATTGAGTGCTCCTGCAAATTGTGTCCTTCGCCAGGAATATAAGCAGTAACCTCCCTGCCGTTTGAAAGTTTTACTCTGGCAACTTTTCTTAAAGCCGAGTTTGGTTTTGATGGTGTTTGGGTAAAAACTTTTATGCAAACCCCTCTTTTAAATGGAGAATTATAAAATGACGGCCTGTTTGTCAAAACATTGAAACCAAATTGCAGCGCAACTGTTTTCTTGCGTTTTTTTATCGCCTTTCTGTTTTTTTTAATTAACTGATGTATCGTTGGCATTTTAATAAAATTAAAAGCGCTATGCGCTTATGTAGTAATTATATTAGCAAATAATTTTTAGCGTGTCAATATATTTTCCGTTACATCAACGGAAATGGCGCACCGGTAACTAAATTATATAGCAATTGAGCCAAAATTCCAAGTCCGGCAAGTCCTCCAAAAAATATGAAGAAAATTAAAATAAATAATCCATACTGCGAAAACCATGATTTTGCTTTTTCCCATGCGGGCGGCAAAAATCTAAATAAAATCCACGAGCCGTCCAAGGGAGGTATGGGAACTAAATTAAAAATTCCCCACAAAAAATTATAAAAGACAACGATACCCAGAAGTTGAATTAGCGGCGCAATTTGCGGAAAATTTAAAAATCTTATAAACAACCCAAAAATTATTGCAATTCCAAAATTTGTTGTCGGTCCTGCAATTGCAACTTTTAATGTGCCCCATTTTTGGTCGCGAAAATTATACGGATTTATGGGAACTGGTTTTGCCCAGCCAAAAATTGGTCCTTGTCCGGCAGTTGCCAACAATAATAGAAGCGGCAAAATTATAGAGCCAAATGGGTCTAAATGCTTCAATGGATTTAAGGTCAGCCGCCCCTCATATTTTGCGGTTGGGTCGCCCAAAGAATAAGCAACATAGCCGTGAGCCAGTTCGTGAATCATTACAGAAAAAAGCAAAACAACCAGAGAAAAAATTGTTATAACCGCTGTTGTAAACATAATTTTCTTTATTTCATATTAGCACATCTTGAAAAAAAATAAAGAAGATGATATAATAAAAAATATTAAAAATCAAAATTATGGAAAAAATTTGCACAATTTGCGGAAAAAAATCCGGGATGTCTGTAACTCTTGTAAAATTAAGAGGAAAATACAACCCAACTTCTAAAGTTAGAAAATATCCAAATCTTCAATGGGTAAAATTGCCCAGTGGCAAACGAATTTTGGCTTGCGCCAAGTGCATAAAACGATTGGCAAAAGTTTAACCTACGGGCTGGAGTATGCCGGTAGTACGCGTCCATGGGGTGGATGTAGACCGGGTTCAATTCCCGGCAGCCCGACCCAATCAAACAAAAAACGCTCTATGCCTTTCGGCCGAGCGTTTTTTGTTGGCGAATAATTAATGGATAATTTTGTCTTGGAACATGCTCAACAAAACTAAAACCTTCTGCTGCGCGTCCGCTTCTGTTGCGCTGGCTAAAAAATTGTGCCAGGCATCTATTATCGCGCTATCCTTTGTATTGGCTGCAGCATTTTCCAGATTTAGCCGGTCTTCATAGGAAACTTCTCCCTGGGTTTTCAAAACCTTTTCCACAAAAAGTTTTTCAAAAGTCAAAACGTTTTGATTAACTCCGCTAACGCTCGAAACTTTCTGCGCCTGAACTTCTGCCAAATAATATTTTATGCCCAAAAATATATTGCCGGCAAGCAATAAAATTATTACAACAACTGAAATAATACCCCACGCCTTATTTTTTGGCTTAACTTCCACAATTGGAGAAGTAAAGACCTCGGCAGGAGGGCTTGTAATTTCTGGGGGAGTATTCAAAACACCAGGAGGATTATTAAAGACCTCGGCGGGAATATCCGAAACCGCGGGAGGATTATCCGAAATTTCGGGCGGCGTATTGGCAGCCAGATTATCTTGACTATCGGCGATATTATTATTGTTTAAATTATCGGGGGTATTGTTTTCCATGTTTTTAATTATTTTTAATTTAATTTTTATTTTTACTGCACAATGTTCTGCGGCTTTATTGGCAAAAGATTCCATTTGCCCATTAAGGCCTCGGGGACTTCTTTTGGTATTGTGATAATTGGTCCGGGAATTTCTTTTTTAGGAATAATATTAGAAAATGCAGACCAGATTTTTCCCACGGTTCCCACGATATTATTAATTACTGTTTTAGATGGAATCTGCACGGGCTGCACTGGTTTTTGAACCGGACTCACCGGCTGAGTTGGGGTTACTGGCTGAACTGGAGTTACTGGTTGAACCGGACTCACCGGCTGAGTTGGGGTTACTGGTTGGGCTGGGGTTACTGGTTGGGCTGGCGTTACCGGCGCGGGACCTAAAACCTTTATTTTAATTGTTGTTATTGTGGAGTTGCCAGCATCATCTTTTGCAGTAACGTCCACGGAGTGAGTTCCCGCCGAAAGTTTGCCAAAATTAACCGTCCAGTTGCCGCTGCTATCGGCATACGCTAGGGCATATTTATTGTCAAAATAAAATATAATTTCTGCGCCCGGATCTGTTTTCCCTGAAACAATTATATTTTCAGACGGCTGATAGCTATCTTTCAGTTGATTTATATTTAATACCGGCAATGTTGTTTTTAAAATAATACTGCTTGAAATTGTCTGGGACGCTCCGCCATCTTTAGTTAAAAACTTTACATAAATTGTCTTTTGGCCATCTCCCGGCGGCAAAACAAATGTTTCTACGGGCACATATGCCTCTGGCGCAGTTCCTGAAAAATTTGGGTCAGCAGATATCTCAACTTGCGCAACATCTTGCCCGCCATTTAAAGAAAGAACTACTGCCGAATTATTTGTTTTTGGAGAACCATTGTCAATTACAACTTCAAATCCTCCTGGCGGCGCAGCTGGCCCATACAACGAAGATATATAATTATTTCCAGTAGCTGGGCTAGTACTGGTACCTCTTAAACTCGCCGGCAACCAATCAGTTGTGACAGGACATCCGGCTACTGCGCAGTCAAAATTAACAGTTCCGGCAACAGTTCCTGTCGCAGTTCCTGTAAACTTGCCGGAAATTATTTTCACTCCGGTAAAATTTATCCAGCCGGTGTCCTGACCCCACGCGCTTCCGGACAAAACTCCGCTGCCATTATTTAATACTCCGGCGCCGGTTAGTGGCCCCAAATTTATCCAGCCATAGTTTTGGCTCCAGGCATATCCGGTTACAACGCTGTCTGTTATCAGCACATTGCAATTAGAACAGCCAAAATTTATCCAGCCAATATTATTTGACCAGGCATATTTATTTGTAGAATCAATTACACCCTGCGTAGTAGAAGCAGATGCCCTGCCTGCCGGCAGGCAGGAAAATAAAACAGGAGTTGCTAATGCTACAAATATCAGTACGAGTAAAAAATATTTTTTCATTGCTTATTATCCAATTATAAACTGCTTTCTATTTAAAACCAAAAAGATTTTTTATCGCCTCAAGCAATCCTGCAGTTCCCTGTATAACCGGCAAAGTTGATATTTTTTTTACCGGCGTGGCGAACAGCCATTTAATAAATTCTCCTATTCCGTTGAGCAAACCAGAAGCAGATTGCTGGATTAGGTCGCTTGA
>JBEKVX010000040.1:0-7317 GCA_049513595.1 Candidatus Staskawiczbacteria bacterium
TCCATAGGAATTGTGGGTTTGCCAAATGTTGGGAAGTCCACATTGTTTAAAACATTAACCAAAAAACCGGTTTTGATTGCAAATTATCCTTTTGCCACAATTGACCCCAATGTTGGGGTTGTTTTGGTTCCTGATGAACGCGTGGATAAATTGGCGGAACTTTCAAAATCAAAAAAGAAAATTTATGCAACAGTGGATTTTGTGGATATTGCCGGATTGGTGAAGGGAGCTGCCCAAGGCGAAGGGCTGGGAAATAAATTTTTGTCTCACATCCGCGAAGTTGATGCGGTTTTGTATGTTCTGCGCGCATTTAAAAATGCAGATATTGTAAACACGCAAACAGAAGTAAATCCATTAAAAGAAAAAGAAATTTTAGATGTGGAATTAATTTTAAAGGATTTGGAAACAATAAATAAGAGAATTGAAGGGTTGCAGGGAGACGTTAAGCAAAATAAAAAAGAGGCGGTGAAAGAAAATGAGGTTTTGAAAAAGGCAAAAGAATTTTTAAGCGCAGAAAAAGTTTTGATAGAACAAATTTGGACAGATGACGAAAAAATAATTTTAAATAGTTTCCAGCTTTTAACTTTCAAGCCAAGATTATTTTTATTAAACGGAAAACCGGAAGATGTGGGGGATTGGTCTTTGCCGAATTCTTTGGTGATTGATGTTCAAAGCGAATATGAAGGCGAAGGTTTGTCTGGCGCAGAAAGAATTGAGTTGGGTTTGCCGGAATTGTCTGAAACAGATATTTTAATTAAAAAATCGTACGAACTTTTGAATCTGATAACTTTTTTAACAACCGGAGAAGATGAAACGCGCGCCTGGACAATAAATAGGGGAGACACAGCACCAATTGCCGGCGCGGCAATTCACACGGACTTTAAAGAAAAATTTGTAAAAGCAGAAGTTGTTTTCTGGAAGGATTTAATTGATGCTGGTGGATATCCAAAGGCCAGAGAGTTTGGAAAATTGCGCACAGAAGGAAAAGAATATGTTGTGCGCGATGGGGACGTGATAGAATTTAAACATGGATAAAAAAAACCGCACGACAGAACGTGACGGTTGGGTTCAGGTTTGGACTTTGATGCCGGCGGCTAGCGTGGCAATATCTAGGCGCTTTGGTACCTTGAAAGTATCCCGAAGAGAATCGTTCAAGGCGAGCTTGCCCTTCAAAACATAAAGTTCATCGGAGTTTCGCAGGAAGCCAGAACCGCTTTCTCCTGGGAAGTTGTGGTACGCTAAGACAAAGTAGGTTTCGCCGGATTGAAACACTATGTGCCCAAGGACAGGAATTTTCCTGCCCGTGGCAAGGTGCGTGCAATCTGGATAAGACGCTTTGTACGGCGTGCCCTCAATGTTTTCATCCACTGCGCATTTTTGCAGAGAGAATCCCTGGATAGGCGCCTCCAGTCCAGGACGGCATAGAGCCACATCCTCCCGCAAGATTTCTGTTGCCGAGTTAACGGGATAGAATACGCTGGAGAATGGCTGTAGAACCTGGTAGAAAAGCCGTGGCCTGACTTTTCCGAGCCGAAACAGATGCGCAGCAGTGATTACTCCGGTATGCTGCCCAGCCCTGTTTAATATGAGCGTTCCGCTGCCGCTGAAGTTTACCATGTCTTCGGTAAAATGCACCGGGCGGAAGAGCGGATGGACAGGGCGCTTGGCAAGGTTATTCATAATCCGGAGGTATCCGAATTCGATGTCGTCCATTGGTTTATTCCTTGGGAAAGAGCGGGTTTGTTCATGAGATTCTTATTGTAATATATTTAATATAAATTGTCAATGGATTTTGAAATTAAAAATATAGAAAAAAATATTGTGGCAGTGGCAAGAGAAATTGGATATTTAATTATTGATACCAAAGAAAATGGGGAATATAATTTAGTAAGGCGGTTGGATGTTGATAATTATCCAAGGTTTCATGCGTACGTGAAGCAGTCCTTCGGCGCGGCTCAGGATAAACTAAATTACGAATTTAGTTTACATTTGGACCAGAAACAGCCAAGTTATGAAAGCAAAGGAGTACATGCGCACAGTGGAGAATATTTCGGCCCGGTTGTGGAAACCGAAGCCGACCGTATAAAAGAAATTTTACAATAAAAAAGCCCCAAATAACTGCGATGTGCAATTACCTGGGGATGAGGCATGGAGCTTCCTAGCCTGGGAAATGCATTTCCATGTTGCCACTTCGAGTTTTGACGAAGTAGGTGCCAGTCACGCGCCCTCTTATGCGTTCCTCGTGCGACTGTCGTCGATCGCAGATTACCGCGTAACCTTCGAAAAGCCACTGTTCCCCACGAGTATCCGCCCGCGTGAGTTGGTTGATTGTGCATTTGCACTCGACAACGCGGTCAGAGTTGGGCTTCTTGCACCGGAATCTAACATCCTGGCGCGGCTGGTTGAAAAGTCCGATCATCAATTGAAAGTTGTTCGGACCACCGGTAATCTCTAGGTCTAGTTGGGTAGCCATCGGCAACCCTCCTTTCAGAAAAGAACAACGCCCCCTTATCGAGGCGGGACGATACCTCCTTATCCTTGCGGACGACCCGTTTATACAAACAGGAATTATAAAAATATCATATCAAATTAAATAAATTATGTCAAGCGTAAAAGTTTTATACGAAGATAATCATATTATTGCGGTGCAAAAGCCGGCTGGTTTGCTTACACAGGGTGACAGGTCAGGCGAGGCGAGTTTGATGGATGAAGTTAAGAAATATCTTAAAGAAAAATATAAAAAGCCGGGGAATGTTTTTCTGGGGTTGGTGCATCGCTTGGATAAGCCGGTGGAGGGGATTGTTTTGTTTGGAAAAACATCAAAAGGAGCTTCGCGGCTGTCCGAACAATTTAGAAATCACACAATACAAAAAACTTATCACGCAATTGTTGTTGGGAAACCAAAAAAAGAGAAGGGAAGTATAAAAGAGCAGGTGAATAAAATTTCTTTTTTTGCAGAGGGTTTTACAAATAAAACAGACGAAGAACTTTTACAGGAAATTAAAAAAGCAACCAAAACCAGAACAGCGGAATTGTCGTACGAGGTTGTAAAATCAAATAAAAAATATTCTTTGCTGAAAATTTTGCCGAAAACCGGCAGATTTCACCAAATCAGAATTCAAATGCAGCAAATGGGTTGCCCAATTTTGGGTGATGTGAAATATGGAGCCACAAGTCCATTGCCCGATAAAAGTATTGGTTTGGCAGCCACGGCAATTAGTTTTAAAACAGCGACAGAAGATAAATTGATAAATTTGGAAATTCCCTTACCGGGTGCATGGAAGAGGTATTTATAGTTATCCACACCCCAACCCCTTGATTTACTTTCTGGTAGTTGGGATAATAATATAATACTATCAAAGGTCGAACTCTTTTATAATAAAAAGAGCATTTGATCCTTAAAAATTAATAAATTAATAATAAAATTAAAAAATATAAATTATCATGACATATGCAGATTGGTTAGCAGTTGTTCAGCCATCGTTGCAGCAACTGATATCCTTCATCGCTAATTTAGTAGTGGCAATAGTCGTTTTTATAATCGGCTACTTAATTTCAGTCGGCATCGGCAAAATAATAACCGAAATATTAAAGTCGTTAAGATTTAACAAACTTTTTGAAAAAGAGGGCTGGAGAAAGGCGTTGCAAAGAGCAAACGTTGACGTAAATCCTTCGGAGTTTATTGGAGCAATTTTCAAATGGGTTTTTGTTATTGTGTCCTTGCTTGTTGCCGTAGATATTCTTCGCCTGACCGCATTTGCCGGATTTTTAACGCAAGTGTTGGACTATCTGCCAAACGTAATTGTGGCTGTTTTGGTCTTTGTTGTTGCAATTGTTATTTCTGATATTGTTGAAAAACTTGTCAGGGCAACAGTTGAGCGATTAAAAGTTGGATACGGGTTTTTGGCAGCTTCAATTGTAAAATGGGCAATCTGGGTGTTTGTCTTCTTCTTGATTTTAGGACAGCTTTTGCCAAATAATGCATTGGTTGCCACATTATACAATGGCATCATTTACGGCATTGTTGGAGCTCTGGCATTGGGAATTGGTTTAGCAATCGGGCTTGGCGGAAAAGACACAGCAGCAAAAGTCATTTCAGATATGTATAAAAAGATAGAAGAAAGATAAAAATAACATTTGACCGTCCCGTCCCGAAAGGGAATTGGGACATTAAAAGTAAATGCAAAAAGACGCGTACGTACCGCGCCTTTTTGTTTTGATTATGTACGTTTACATTGACAAAATGGAAAAAAGTATTATACTGACAGCAGTTCTGTTCGTTGACTTTTAGAAAAGGAACAAAAAAAATGCGAGGAATATTGTTCGTCAGAAAATATCCGTCGTGCTTGGCTCCGGGACGCGTTGAGGGGCTGAGAAGGTCTTTTAATTCTGTTTTCGGCAACGGGCAAAGGCAAACAATCAACGGACACGAAGTCACTTTTCTTTTTTCAGGATACGGAGACCACACAAAGGAAATTTCAGAATCTGTCATCGATGACATTAATTCTGGCGCGATTTCCGATGTCGTTGATTTCGGCGCTGGTGGAGCGTTAAATCCTGCGCTGAAGGTTGGCGACTTGGTGTTGAGCACCGGAGATGTTTCCAAGTATTTGCGACCCTGCATGGTGCGACGCCAAGGAGTAGAACCCATCGTCAGAAAAATTGCGGCCGATGAAGGCCGCGGATTTTACACCGGCAAGATTTTAACTTCCCACAAAATAATTGCCCGTAGGGAAGAGCGCCTGGCATATTGGCAGGAATATGAAACCCAGGTAGTGCAAATGGAGCATCTCTGGCTAGTGAACCAGCTTAGGAGAGCTACATGGCCAGAAGCTTTCCGCGCTCTGCACTTCACTCACGTGGAGGTCGTTGCCGACGAGGTGCCAAGGTTGGGTGCTTCTCGCGTGGAAGGATTTAGAAACTTTCTTCGCGCGATGGACATCTGTGTTTTCAGAAACGACAAGCACCTTGGAAGGTTGAAGGCAAAGTTTCTGACGGCGTTCACGCTAGGCCAGGTTTGACCAGGTGCAAACACGGCTTTTTTTTTGCATTTTTCGCCCAGCCGCAATTTTATTGTGCGACAAATAATTGACTATAAAATATTAATGTGGTAATTTTATATTGGGTCTTTTACATAAGTCCGTCACCAGGGCTTGAAAGGGATCTGTCCCAAGCGTGAGCTGACCCGCGAGGTCGTGGAGAATCCACAATGGTTACGAAACATTTTGGTTTGAGCGCTCCGCAAAGTTGGCATCACCAACAGAACGCCCTTTTTTTTGGGCAGGCAGGAAGTTTTAGTGCCGGAAGCTTTTCCCGGGTGTTGGTGATGAAAAGACTGCAAACACTGATCCAATCGTGCTATGACTACGGTATCAATCCGCTGCCTTCTCTGCGAAAATGCTTTCCCGGGTTGAAATGGAAATACTGGAAGACAGAAGGAACGGTTTCAAGCGGCAAGGCAATCGAAAAAAAGCTGGCAGCAGAAGCTGATTTCGTTTTTCCTGTTTCCAAAACCGAATTTGTGAGTGCCAGTAAAGGTGATCGACGGCTTGATATGAATCACGTGTTCTTTCTTGAGGGGGGAATGGACTCGCCAATGCTTATGCCAAGAAGGTCTTTCATTTTGAGCTGCATAATTCGCTAAGCAGAAAGATTCTCTTCCCCGCTTTTCGTTTCGGCGATCAGCGGATTTTTTTTAAAAAAATTGTTAAGAAAGGCGACGTAAGACATCTCCCGAATGAATTCCATTCAAAAGTATTTGATGTCCGGAGTCGTGCTATTGACACAGATTTATTATGATGATATAATATATTCAGTATTATTTATTGTAAACTTAAAATGGATTTTGAGTTTGTCTAGGAAGGATTCCTTTCGGTTAAAAGGAGGGTTTGAAAGATGGAACGGGCTAACACTCGCTTAAAGCGAGCAATCGCGAAGCATTTTGGCTCTTCGGCAGAAATGTGCCGCATGTGGCCGGGATGCAAGGGCAAGCAGAAGGGGGTCTCGGCATTTGTCCAGTGCAAGGAATCACCCTTGTGCGTGGACGGAACTTATCGTCCTTTCGCGCTGGTGCTTTCCGAAGCGGTCGGAATTTTACCGGAAAAACTTTTTCCGGCGAAGCTCTACGCGCACGTCCTTCCCGACGGAATTCCGGTCAGAACGTTTCAACGGCTCACAAAGCGAATGGAACGCGAGCTTGACCAGTTCATCGGGGGCGCCGACAAAGCATTGTCGGAGGCTAATCTGGGCCTGCTGCGCGTGCGCATCGAGAAGCTCTTGAAGACCATGTCGTATCGCGAGCGTGAGATTATAAAGCTGCGCTACGGCTTGGGCGACGGCTATTCCTTCACGCCGGAGGAAGTTGCTCACATCTTCAAGGTAACTCGCAATCGCATCGGCCAGATCGAAGCCAAGGCCGTTCGCAAGTTGCAACGGCATGATCGGTCTCAGGGCCTGGTCGGGTTCCTCGACTAGAAGATTCTGTAACAACGAGAAGGGTTTGATGCCTACCCAATTGTGCTGACAAGCATGTTATCTTCATGCAAAATCAGTCCTTAAAAGCATCAGAGCAGACGTGTCTGCTCTCTTTTTTTGTAAAAAATTGTAAAATTAATATTTCTGTGAAATAAGGGCTTGACACGGATTTATAAGTATAATATACTAGCAAGTACATGGTAAATAAATTAGAAATCACTATCAAAAAACGAAGCGGATAACGTCTGACTTTTTGTGTAAGTATCTGACCGCTTCAATAAAAAGCGGTTTTTAATTTAATTTTATCAAGTATTTTGAAAATTTAACCCTGTTAAATGTTTTTAATAACAGATTGCCTACCAGCAATTTTTAACAGGCATCCTAATCAAAATTTAGACGTGGGGTCTTTAGTTGATTAGGAGTAGGTAAAAGCATACAAAATTAAGTTCACATAGAAAAAGATAATTAAAATCTGTATCTATTTACCCTGAGCCAAATTTATTTGGCGAATGGGTTAGAAACTTACGCAAAAAAATTCTTCCATTAACGCAAAAAGGATGGAAGAAGGTGAATACTTTGATAACTCAAAAATTGAGTTTATCGAAGGATAGGTTAGAAGCGAATGGCGGATGCCTTGGGATATTAATGCTATGAAAGACGTGGCGTGCCTGCGATAAGCTTCGGGGAGGTGGCTAGCAACCTTTGATCCGGAGATTTCTGAATGAGGAAACTCAATATAGGTAATACTATATTATTCCTTTCGTAAGATTGGAAAGCGTACCCGGTGAAGTAAAACATTTCAGTAGCCGGAGGAACAGAAAACAATGAAAATTTATATTCTCT
>JBEKVX010000041.1:0-7229 GCA_049513595.1 Candidatus Staskawiczbacteria bacterium
ATTTGCCCAAAAAAATTATTGATATTATTTTAAATGGAGACGGAGAATTTCAGGGAGTAATTCCAAATTTGGAAAAAAGATATCACGAAACCGATTCTGATTGGACGCGTCAGGAAATTGAACAATACATGGTGATTAAAATTTGTCCGAAATGCCTTGGAAAACGATTAAAGCCGGAGGTTTTGGCGGTCACCGTTGCCGACCAGTCAATTGATAAAATTGTGGATATGCCGGTGGATAAAGTAAAAGAATTTTTTGAAAATTTGCCAAAAAAATTAAGCGCGGGAGAAACAAAAGTTTCTTTTCCGATTTTAAAGGAAATAATTGACCGCACGCAGTTTTTAAATGATGTCGGGCTTTCGTATTTAACTTTGTCCAGAAAAGCCGGAACTTTGGCTGGCGGAGAAGAGCAAAGAATCCGTTTGGCAACGCAAATCGGCTCAAAATTGTCTGGTGTTTTATATATTTTGGATGAGCCGTCAATTGGTTTGCACGCCCGAGACCAGCATAAATTAATTGAGACATTAATAAAATTAAAGGACTTGGGGAATACAGTTGTGGTTGTAGAGCACGACCCGCAAACAATGCGCTCATCTGATTGGATTGTGGATATTGGGCCAGGCGCAGGAAAACATGGCGGAAAAATTGTTTTTGAAGGAACATACAAAGAAATATTAAAAGCACGCACTTTAACGGGCGATTATTTATCTGGTAGAAAAAAAGTTGATATAGATAAATCAAAATCCAAAAATCAAAATAAAAAAGAGCAAAATATTACGATTGTCGGAGCAGAAGAACACAACTTAAAAAATATTGATGTTAAAATTCCTCTGGGAAAATTTGTCTGCGTGACCGGCGTTTCTGGTTCTGGAAAAAGTTCTTTGGTAAATGACATTTTGGCAAAATCGCTTTTGAAAAAATTTTACAGGGCGAAAGACGAGCCGGGCAAGCACAAAGAAATTTTGGGAGTTGAAAATTTAAATAAAGTTGTTTTGGTTGACCAGTCGCCAATTGGCAGAACTCCAAGGTCAAATCCGGCAACATACACCGGAGCTTTTACATACATCAGAGATATTTTTGTTAAAACAAAAGAAGCCCGCGTCAGAGGATATTCTGCGGGCAGATTTTCTTTTAACGTAAAAGGCGGACGTTGTGAGGCGTGCGAAGGCCAGGGACAGAAAAAAGTTGAAATGTATTTTTTGCCCGATATTTATGTTGAATGCGAAGAATGCCATGGAAAAAGATACAGCAAAGAGGTTTTGGAAATTACCTACAAAGACAAAAATATTGCCGAGGTTCTGGAAATGACAGTTGAAGAAGCGCTGGAATTTTTCAAAAATATCCCCGGTCTTTACGAAAAAATGAAAACCCTAAAAGAAGTTGGGCTTTCGTATGTTTGTCTTGGGCAATCGGCAACTTCGTTGTCTGGCGGAGAAGCGCAGAGAGTAAAATTGGCAACTGAACTTTCAAGAAAAGGAACCGGCAGAACTTTGTATATTTTAGACGAACCGACAACCGGTTTGCATTTTGACGACATCAAAAAATTGATTTCTGTTTTGGCTGGCTTGGTTGAAAAACAAAATACGGTTTTGGTGATTGAACACAATATTGATTTAATTAAAAATGCCGACTGGATAATTGATTTAGGTCCCGAAGGCGGAGATAAAGGTGGACAGATTATTGCCGAAGGAACTCCGTCCGAAATTGCCAAAATTAAGAAAAGTTATACTGGAAGGTATCTGAAAGTATAATTTTTACAAAGGGGGTCGGGCCAGACACAAACATGCCGCAGCTTTTTTATTTTGCTATTGACTTTTATAAAGAATTCCTATAAATTACATTATATCTAAAAAATATTTAAAAAATAACAATATGACAATAAAACCATTATCAGACCATATTTTAATTGAGCCGGTTAAAGAAGAGGAAAAAACAAAGGCCGGGATTTTTTTGCCTGAGACCGCGTCAAAGGAAAAATCAGAAGAGGGCAAAGTAATTGCCACAGGTCCTGGAAAAATGACAGATGAAGGGAAAATAATTCCTATGTCGGTAAAGCCCGGGGACAGAGTTTTGTTTACAAAATATGGGCCAAATGAAATAAAGGTTGATAACAAAGAATATTTAATCGCTTCAGAAAGCGACATATTAGCAATAATTGAATAACATGGCAAAACAAATAAAATATAGCGAAGACGCAAGAAAAATTTTAAAAAACGGCTTGGATAAAGTAGCCAATGCGGTAAAAGTAACTTTGGGGCCAAAAGGCAGAAATGTTGTTTTGGGTTCTGGTTTTGGAAGTCCCACAATCACAAATGATGGCGTTACAATTGCCAAAGACATTGAACTAGAAGACAATGTTGAAAATATTGGAGCAGAAATTATAAAAGAAGTTGCCAGCAAAACAAATGACATTGCAGGCGACGGCACAACTTCTGCGGTTTTGCTTTGCCAGGCAATTGCAACAGAAGGTCTAAAAAATGTGGCAGCGGGAGCAAATCCTCTGGCATTAAGAAAAGGAATTATAAAAGCAAAAGACGCGGTGGTGGCGGCATTA
Source organism: Candidatus Staskawiczbacteria bacterium (assembly GCA_049513595.1). GTDB lineage: Bacteria > Patescibacteriota > Minisyncoccia > Minisyncoccales > Staskawiczbacteraceae > XYD1-FULL-39-28. Next base: position 2,555 of record JBEKVX010000041.1, read on the forward strand.
AAAGAAATGTCAAAACCAATTTCCACAAAAGAAGAAAAGGCGCAGGTTGCAATAATTTCTGCGCAGGATGTTGAAATGGGAAATTTAATTGCCGAAGTTATGGAAGAAGTTGGAAAAGACGGAGTAATTACAACCGAAGAATCAAAAACATTTGGATTGTCAAAAGAAATTGTGAAGGGTTTGCAGTTTGACAGAGGATATATTTCCGGTTACATGGTTACAAACACAGAAAAAATGGAATCGTCCTTGGAAGAGCCATACATTTTGATTACAGATAAAAAAATCAGTTCGCTGCAGGAAATTTTGCCCTTGCTGGAAAAATTAGTTAAAGCCGGCAAAAAGGACTTGGTTATTGTTGCTGATGATGTTGATGGCGACGCTTTAACAACTTTAATTGTAAACAAAATCCGTGGAATATTTTCTGCCTTGGCGGTAAAATCACCTGGCTTTGGCGACAGAAAAAAGGAAATGTTGGAAGATATTGCCGTTGTAACGGGAGCTGAAGTAATTTCCGAGGAAAAAGGAATGAAACTGGAAAATGTTGAGCTGGAAATGCTGGGGCAGGCAAGACGTGTAATTTCAACAAAAGAAAACACAACAATTGTTGAAGGTAAAGGTGAAAAAAATGAAATTGAAAAAAGAATTGGCGCGATTAAAAAAGAAATAGAATTGGCAACTTCTGATTTTGATAAGGAAAAATTGCAAGAACGTCTGGCAAAATTATCTGGCGGAGTTGGAGTTATAAAAATTGGAGCTGCAACAGAAGTTGAACAAAAAAGCCGTCAGCATAAATTAGAAGACGCTTTGCACGCTACAAGAGCTGCGGTTGAATAGGGAATTGTGCCAGGCGGAGGAGTTGCTTTGTTAAGAACTTTGCCTGCTTTGGAAAATGTGCAAGCCGAAGGAGACGAAAAAACCGGAGTAAATATTTTAAAACGCGCAATTGAAGAGCCGATAAGACAGATTTCAGAAAATGCCGGAGTTGACGGCGCAGTAGTTGTCCAAAAAGTAAAAGAAGGGCAAAATGATTTTGGTTTTAATGCCCAAACAATGATTTACGAAAATTTAATTGGAGCCGGAGTTGTTGACCCGACCAAAGTTGTCAGAACTGCTTTAGAAAACGCGGTTTCAGCTGCCAGTATGCTTTTAACAACAGAAGCAGTTGTTTCGGAATTGCCGAAGAAAGATGAAAAACATAATCACGGAATGCCGCCGATGATGCCAGAGGATTACTAGTTAACATATAAAACAAAAAGAACTCTCCCTTGAATTTGGGAGAGTTTTCGTTTATTATAAAAGTATGGAATGTCCAAATGACGGCGAAAATTTAGAAAGATGTTTGTTTCATAATGTGGAGGTTGATTACTGCCCGAGGTGTTTGGGTATTTGGTTTGACAAAGATGAATTGAGACAAGCGAAAGATGATAAAGATAAAAATTTAAATTGGCTGGATGTTGATTTGTGGAGAGACAAAGGAAAATTTCGTGTTGCAAGGGGCGACAAGCATTGTCCGGTTTGCAGAGCGGGCTTGATGGAAGTCAAATATGATGGCTCAAAAACAAAAGTTGATTTCTGCAAAATGTGCCAGGGAATTTGGTTAGACAGGGGAGAATTTAAGCAGATAATAAATTATTTAAAACAAAAGTCCGATTACCAAATTTTAAACCATTACACCAAAAATCTCGTATTACAATTATGGGAGGTGTTTAGCGGCCCGGCAACTTTTCGCGAAGAATTAGAGGACTTTTTAACTCTTTTAAAATTATTTAACTACAAATTTGAAACCCAGCATCCGTTATTGAATTCAATGATAAAAGAAATAGAAAATTATTAAAAATATTATAGAAATTACTAAAGTAATTTATATAATTACGTCGCTCGGCCGAAATGAAAATAAATTTTCACTTCTGCCTCGCTAGTAATTATTAAATTAAATAAATAAAATTTATGTCAATAATGTTGTGGATTATTTTAGCCGTTGTAGTTGTCGTTATTTTATGGATAATAATGGCTTTCAACGGATTAGTAACATTAAAAAACAGGGCAAAAGAGGCCTTGTCGGATATTGATGTGCAGACCAAGAGAAGATATGATTTAATTCCAAACTTGGTGGCAACGGTAAAAGGATACGCGGCGCATGAAAGCGGCGTCTTTGAAAAGGTCACGCAGGCAAGGGCAAATGCAATGAACGCCCAGGGAACAGCGGCAAAAGAAAAAGCGGAAAACGCACTTTCGGGAACATTAAAAAGTTTGTTTGCAGTTGCGGAAAATTATCCTGATTTGAAGGCATCGCAGAATTTTTTGGACTTGCAAAATGAGCTTACCGACACAGAAGACAAAATTCAGGCAGCTCGCAGGTTTTACAATACAAATGTCAGAGACCTTAACATTAAGATTGAAAGTTTTCCTGCAAATGTTATTGCCTCAAGTTTCGGATTTAAAGAAATGGAATTATTTCAAACCGCTAACGATGCAGAAAAACAACCAGTTGCAGTAAAATTCTAAAATTTATGCCAAGTATATATACAGAGGCAGATTCTAATACAAGAAAAACCTGGTTTTTATTAACTGGGTTTTTGGTCTTTATCATTGCATTGGGCTGGCTTTTTTCTTATTTGCTGGACAGCAATGCGATTTTATATTTCGCGGTTTTTTTAAGCGTTTTTATGTCTTTAGGAAGTTATTGGTGGTCGGATAAAATTGTTTTGAAAATGTACAAAGCCCAGCCAATTGAAAAAAAAGATAATCCGCAACTTTACAACATTGTTGAAAATTTGTGTATTACAGCCGGTTTGCCAGTGCCAAAAATTTATATCACTCCGGATATGCAGCCCAATGCTTTTGCAACCGGCAGAGATAAAAATCACGCAGTTGTTTGCGTAACGCAAGGGCTTTTGCAAATTTTAAACAAAACAGAATTGCAAGGCGTTTTGGCGCACGAACTTTCTCACATTGGAAACAAAGACATGCTTTTGAGCACGGTTGTTGCGGTTTTGGCTGGAGTTGTGGCAATTCTTGCAAGATTATTTTTAAGAATCAGTTTTTTTGGAGGCGGAAGAAGAAATAATAATAGCGACGGCGAAGCCGGAGCGATTTTAGCAGTTGTTGGAATTGTGGCTGCAATTTTAGCTCCTTTTGCGGCAATGCTTGTTCAACTTGCAATTTCGCGCAAGCGTGAATTTTTGGCAGACGCCGACGGCGCGTTGCTTACAAGATATCCCGAAGGTTTAGCAAGCGCTTTAGAAAAAATTGAAGCGAATCCAACGCCGATGCGAATTACAAACGATGCCGCAAGTTCCTTGTGGATTGAGTCGCCCTACAAAGGCCAGCAAAAAACCCATTGGTTCACCAAACTTTTTTCAACTCATCCGCCCATTGAAGAACGCATAAAAGCATTACGTGATATGGAAGTTTGAAAATATGGAAACAAAAGAATTCCAAAAAAAGTGCGCGGAAATCGTGAAAAACATAGATACGAAATATAATATAAATCGCGACCCGCATTTTAGTTTTGTGCAACTTATGGAGGAGGTCGGAGAACTCGCAAAAGAAATAAATAAGCCGAAATTGCGCAATAAAGAAATCGATAAGGAAAATCTGGAGGGCGAATTTGCAGATGTAATTTTGCAACTTTCTATTTTAGCTGAAATTTTTGATGTAGATTTGGAAAAATCAGTAGAGAGGAAACAAAAAATATTTAAAGAAAGACATGGAGTATAATTTTAGAAATGGAAATTTAAAAACCCGATAAAATGATTAAAAGAGACAGAATTTACAAATATGAGTTTGATAAAATTGTAAAAAAAACTCTTGGCATTTCTTCAAAAGAAAGAGCGTATTTAGACGAAGTTTTTGCAAGTAATTTGGCTGGCGGACTAACTATAGCCGGATTAAGATATAAGATTGGCGAACTATACTATAGCAAAAAAAATATTGTCTCGCATCATAAATTGGAAGTAATAAGGCAAAATATAATTACTGAACTGACGAGACCCGCAAGCGAGTACCCCGAAAAACCTGTTCCCGTTAAAGCCGTAGCGAATAAAAAAAAGTAGAGCAAAAATTTGGAGGAGTCGCATAGCGGCCATTGCAACGGCTTGGAAAGCCGTGACCTTCACGGGTCTCGTGGGTTCGAGTCCCACCTCCTCCGCTCAGAATATTATTAAAATAAAAAAATATGGACGAGCAAACAATAAAGTTTTTTAATAGAGCGTTTATGCTGGCGCAGATTTTAATTGTCGGAGTTTTGGTATTTTTTGTGGGGCAAATACTTTTGCAAAATAAATCTATCGACCAGCAAAATGCAAATCAGATTACGGTTTCTGGCGAAGGTAAAGTTTATGCAAAGCCCGATGTGGCTTTGGTAAGTTTGGGAGTCACAACTACCGCAACAACGGTTGCAGACGTGACAAAAAGCAACACGAACAAAATGAACACAATTATTGCAGCAGTAAAAAAATTGGGAGTTGCAGATAAAGATATTGAGACAACAAATTATAATTTAACTCCGGTTTACAACAATAATGTAATTTTACCTACGCCGGTTTCGGCTCCCGGCGTTTACAGTATGCCTTATATTCCGGTCACCACCGGCACAACTTTAAAAGGTTATAGTTTAGAGCAAGATGTTCAGGTAAAAATTAGAGATTTTACAAAAGTTGGAGATATTTTATCT
>JBEKVX010000042.1:0-6829 GCA_049513595.1 Candidatus Staskawiczbacteria bacterium
ATATAATTCTCTGACGGATTTTTTAAAAGCTATTCATTTAGCTTTAAAAAAAGAGGGCGTAGCTATAATTACTGTTCCTAATGCACTATTCTGTTTTGAGAAGATTGACCCCGGTCTTATGATTCACGAGCATTTGAATTTTTTTACCCCTAAAACCATAGAGGGGATTTTATCGGTAGCCGGCTTTAAAACAATCAATATAAAAATAAAAAAGGATCTTCTGCTGCTAAAATTTAAAAAAGAAAACAGTTTTTCAAATAAAGTTAATCGGAATTTATTTTCAGGGGTAATTAACGAGAACGAGATTTTATTAAGAAATTATGTTAAAAATTTACCGAAAGTTATTAGCAAATTTAAAAAAATAGCAAATATCTATAAAAATAATAAAATCGGCTTATATGGAGCGTGCGGAAGCGCCTTTAATCTGTTGAGTTTATCAAATACCAAAGAATTAAAAAATTTATTTTTCATTGATTCTGATTCTACCAAGTGGCATAAAAATTTGTTTGGCATTCCCATTATTCCTCCTACTGAATTATTGAAGCGCCGCTTAAACCCAATTTTTATAATGCCGCCTGCTTTTGAGGATGATATATTTGAATATATCGTTTCCTTAAATCTGCCCCAAAATATAGAAATAATTAAATTTTGGAATACATGAAAAAGAAAAAAATTTTATATATAACAGGAACAAGGGCTGATTACGGACCTATAAAAGAAACCTTGCTTTCAATTAGGGATAGTCCATATTTAGAACTAGAAATAGTTGTCACCGGGATGCATTTGATGTCAGAATTTGGAAAAACTATAAATGAAATAAAAAAGGATGGATTCAAAATTGATAAAGCCGATGTTATTTATGAAAAAGATAGCAAAGAATCAATGGTAAATTTTATTGGGATGTTGATTCAGGTTCTTGTGAAAAAAATAAAAAAGATAAAGCCAGATATTATTTTATTAGTTGGAGACAGAGCAGAAATGTTGGCGGGAGCTATTTGCGGGGCATATTTGGCAATTCCAGTTGTTCATATTCACGGAGGTGATGTGAGTTTAACAGTTGATGAGTTTATCCGCCATGCAATAACTAAACTATCTTGCATCCACCTTGCCGCCACAAAAAAAAGTGCTGAAAGAATCATAAAAATGGGGGAGGAAAAATGGAGAGTACATGTTGTGGGAGCACCAGGCCTGGTCAATGTTTTAGAAACTAAACTGGCTTCTCTCCGAAATATTGCAAAAAAATACAAATTAGATTTGTCAAAGCCAATTTTATTGGTTATCCAGCATCCAGTAACAACAGAAATAAATCAAGCTAAAATCCAAATGGAAGAAACAATGTTGGCAGTAAAAGATTTGGGATATCAAACTATTGTTGTTTATCCTAATGCCGATGCTGGCGGAAGGGGAATGATAAAAGTGATTGAAAAATATAGAAAATACTCCTTTATTAAAATATATAAAAATATTCCCAGAGTTGATTATTTAAGTTTATTAAAAATTACAGATGTAATGGTTGGAAATTCAAGCAGTGGCATTGTTGAGGCACCATCTTTCCATTTGCCGGTTGTGAATATTGGTTCTAGGCAGACGGGCAGAGAAAGAGCAAAAAATATAATTGATGTAGATTATAAAAAAGAACAAATCAAGAAAGCGATTGAAAAAGCACTTTATAATAAAAAGTTTAAAAAAATAGTGCAACATTGCAGTAGTCCTTATATGAAAAAAAATACCGGAGTTAAAATAGCAGATATTTTAAGTAAAATAAAAATTAATAAAAAACTTTTGGAAAAGAAGATAACTTATTAAAAATATCAGCCATGAAACCAAAATTCAAAAGATTTAATGATTTAACCCCTCAAGATATTAATTTTGATTTTCATATACATACAAATCAAACGGATGGGTTCTGTAGCCCAGAGGAGATTATTGATCGGGCTATAAGTTTAAAATTAAAAGCAATCGCCATAACAGAACACGTCAATAAAAATAGTGATTGGTTTGATAATTTTAAGGAAAAAATGGATTCGCTAAAAAAAAATAAAAATATCAAAATTTTTTTCGGTATTGAGGCAAAAATTATTAATTTTAAGGGTGAAATAGATGCAAATTACAACATGATAGCTAATTCAGATATCATAATAGGAGTTGTTCATAGATATCCCATTATTGGTGGAGAAGGATTTTTATCTGTTGAGCAAATAGGAAATCTTGGACCCCAAAAGGCTGCGGCAGCAGAATTTAAACTTTTAATGGCATTGTTGAATAATAAAAATATACATGTTCTTGGGCACCCTTTCGGAATTTATTCTAAGATTTTTGGCGGCCCCTCAGAAGATTATTTGGAGCGATTGCTGATTGAATCGTTAAAAAATAAAATAGCGGTAGAGATTAACACAAAATATATGGTTGGAAGGGAATTGTTTTTTAAATTATTAAAAAAAAATAATCCCTATGTATCAATAGGGTCAGATGCGCACCATAAAGAGGAAATCGCTAGATCATTCGATATTATAAGAGAAGAAACAAAAAGATGAAATTAAATATTTTAGTTACAGCAGCGGGAAGTGCTATTAGCCAAGGAATAATCAAATCAATTAAGATGTCTGATTTAGATTGCAATATCACTGCTACTGATAATCAACCGTATGCTGCAGGATTATATAGAGGGAATGCCGGTTATTTAGTGCCTTTGGCGAAATCTCCTGATTTCATTGATAAAATCATCAAAATATGCAAAAAAGAACATATACATGGCATATTGGTTGGGACGGATTATGAGCTTTTAAGTTTTTCAGAAAACAAAGAAAAGATAGAAAAAGAAACAAATGCTAAAGTCATTGTTAGCCCTTCAGAGATAATTAAAATAGCCAATGATAAATGGCTAACTCAGAAGTTCTTAATTGATAATAATCTGCCGCACATACCATCTGTTTTGCCTAAAGACATAGATAAACTGATAAAACAAGAAGGTTTTCCCTTGATTATAAAACCGAGAATTGGCGATTCGTCAAAAGATACTTATATAGTTAAAGATAAAAAAGAATTAGAGGAGAGGATATCTTTTTTGCTGAATAAAAAATTTGATAATAATTATCTTTCAAAAAATATAGGGCCCATTATTCAAAAATATTTAGTTAATGAAAAAGAAGAATATACTTCTACCACACTAACATTTGATAAAAAATGCTACGGAATCCTTACGATGAAAAGAGAAATGAAATTTGGCGGCCATACCACAAAGGCAATTGTAGAAGATTTTTTTGAATTAAACAAAAAAATAAAAAAAGTAGCAGAAGTCCTAAATGCATTTGGGCCTGCCAATTTCCAATCGCGGTTGTTTGACGATACGCCATTAATTTTCGAAATTAATTGCAGATTTTCCGGGACGACCCCTTTTTGCTCCGAAATAGGATTTAATACTGTTGAGGCGGCAATAAGAAAAATAATATTAGGAGAAAAAATTAAGAAGTTAAGTTACAAAAAAGGAGTTATTCTCAGGTATTTTAATGAAGTATTCATTCCCAGCAGAGAAATTGAGAAAATCAGCAAATTCGGTTTTATTAAAAATTCTAAATCGAAAGTTAATGAAATTTTTTAAAAAATATGAGTAAAATATAATAATGAAAATACCTTTATTTAAAATTTATTGGGACAAGAACGATATCAAAGCAATGAGCAGTGTTATAAGAAGTGGGACGAATTGGGCAATAGGACCCCACGTTGAACAGTTTGAAAAGAAAATGGCGAATTTTGTTGGAACAGAACATGCAGTTTCTTTTAATTCTGGTACGTCTGCCTTACACGCTTTGATGTTGGCCTATGGTTTTGGTCCGGGAGATGAAATTATTGTTCCTCCTTTTTCTTTCGTAGCCACCGCGAACGCACCTGTTCTTGTTGGAGCAAAACCAGTTTTTGCCGAGATAGAAGGCAAGACATTTGGATTAGACCCTAAAGACATAGAGAAAAGAATTACCAAAAAAACTAAAGCGATTATGCCGATGCATTATGGAGGTTCTGCCTGCCAGATAAAAGAGATTAAAAAAATAGCGGATAAAAATAATCTTATTTTAATAGAAGACGCCGCTGAGTCTTTAGGTACAATGGTTGGTAAAAAAAAGGTTGGAACTTTTGGAGATTCAGCCATGTTTAGTTTTTGTGGGCCAAAGGTTATTACGACGGGCGAGGGGGGAGTTATAGTTACTAACAATAGAACTATTTATGAGAAGATGAAAATGATAAGGTCCCATGGCCGCCTGGAAACTGCTAATTATTTTTTAACGTCGGATTATATGGATTACGTACAACTGGGGTATAACTTTAGGATGTCTGATATTACAGCCGCTCTGGGCATATCACAATTGAAGAAAATTGATAAGGTTATAAAGATGAGGAGAGAAAATGCTCAGTATTTAACAAATAAATTAGCCGGTTGCAAAGAAATAATAATCCCGGATATAGATAAGAATAATTTTGTCTCGTATCAAATGTATACTATTGAATTGAAAAGTGGTAAAAAGACAAGAGATTCCTTAAAGGACTATCTGAATAAGAGGGGCATTATGGCAAAAGTTTATTTTGAGCCGATTCATTTGACTAAGTTTTATAGAGATAAATTTAGGTACAGGGATGGAGATTTACCAATAACCGAGAAAATAAGCAGCCAGGTTTTAACTTTGCCGATGTATCCTGCTTTGACTAAAAAAGAAATGGATTACATAGCAGTAAAAATTAAAAATTTTTGGAAAAATGTATAATAAAAGTATAAAACTTCTTTTAATCAATAAAAATTCTTCGATCAAAGAAGCAATCAAAACAATTGACAGGGGGAGCTTGGGGATTGCTTTTATTATTGATAAAAATAATAAACTTTTTGGAGTGGTTACAGACGGCGATATCCGCCGGGCTATTTTGGGTGGAATTAATATAAAAAATTCAATTGTGGACATTGCTAATAAAAATCCGATAACCATTAAAAGTGAGAATATAAAAAAAGAAATTTTATATCTTAAGGGAAGAAAAGATGTAATTAAGAAAAGACCCTCGATGGGTTCTTTAAAAATTCCGGTTATAGACCAAATGGGAAGAATTAAAGACATTATTTTTATTTATTCCGATGAGCAAAATAAAATTAAATATTTTAACCAAAGGCCAAAATTTGTTAAAGACGGAATAAAGAATATATTTATTACTGGTGGCGCGGGGTATTTGGGCTCCGTGCTTTGCCGGAAATTATTAGCGGCTGGTTATAATGTCCGGGTTTTGGATAATTTGACTTATGGAGACGAAGGAATTAAAGAATTATATAAAAATCCGAAATTTGAATTTTTGAAAGGCGATGTTAGAAATATTTCTAATGTTATGGAAGCGGCAAAAGGAATGGATGCCGTTATTCATTTATCTGCGATTGTTGGAGATGGCGCATGCCAAATTGATTCAAAAGAGACCATTGAAATTAATTATTTATCAGCAAAAGCTGTTGCTGAAGCTTGTAAATTCAATCAAATTAATAAGTTTCTTTTTGCTTCTACCTGTAGTGTTTATGGTTCTAATCAAACTCCGAGAGATCGCCTTAAAGAGGATTCTCCCCTAAACCCCGTTTCATTGTATGCTGAGACCAAATTAAAATCTGAAGAAGGAATTTTAAGTTTGGCTGATGAGAATTTTTCTCCGACCATTTTTCGCTTCGCCACTCTTTATGGCGTTTCTCCACGGATGCGTTTTGATTTAGTAGTAAATTTAATGACCGCTGATGCAGTTACGAAAAATAAAATTGCTGTTTTTGGCGGCAACCAATGGCGACCGAATTTGGAGGTTAGCGACGCTGCTGAGGCTTGTTTAAAATGGGTATTTTCTCCTATCGATAAAAGTGGGGGACAGATTTTTAACGTTGGTTCTAGCCAACAGAACTTTAAGATTTCAGAAATCGGGAGGATGATTCAGGAAAATATTTCAGGTACAAAGATTGACCATAAAAAAAATGAAAGTGATTTAAGAGATTATAATGTTTCTTTTGATAAAATTTTAAAAATATTAAATTTTAAGACAAAAAAAACTATAAAAGCAGGAATTTTAGATATTAAAAAGTTTATAGAATGCAAAAAAATAAAAGATTTTAATAGTCCCCAGTATAACAACTATCGTTTTTTGTCAAATAATAAAGAGAACATTAATATTAAATAATGATACAATGGGTTTTGGTATAGAAGACAAATTTATAAAAAAAACTTTTTTAAATAAATTATTTTATCTGTTTTTTTATGTTTCCCAAAATTGTTATAGAAGGGAAACATATAATCAATTTTATTTAAAATATAATATTGACCCGTCTTTTAGATTGAACGGCGAGGGAATAACATTCTATGGCGATGGCGTTATAAAATGCGGGAAAAACAGCTATATCGGGGGATACAGCTCTATACAGGCCTACAAAAATTGCAAAGTGGTTATCGGAAACAACTGCTCAATCGGCCGTTTCGTAAAAATTTTTACTTGCAATGCAGTGGCTGACCAAGATTTTAGCAAAGAGTTAAAATATTCAAAAGGAGATGTTATTATCGGAGATAATTGTTGGATCGGAATTGGTGTTTTTATAAAGGAAGGCGTGAAAGTTGGCAGCAACGTTGTTATTGGGGCTAATTCGGCTGTTGTAAAAGACGTGCCATCTGATTCTGTTGCCGCTGGCGCCCCGGCTAAAATCATAAAATTTAAATCCTATTTAAGCAATTTAGAAAAAGAGAAATTGGCTGATAAATATTGGGACAGCTTAAGTGATAAATTAAAAATTGAGTTCAAACGTTTAAGAAATAATAAAAATCCCGGGTTATGGTCC
>JBEKVX010000043.1:0-6061 GCA_049513595.1 Candidatus Staskawiczbacteria bacterium
CTCTTTTATAATCCTTTAGCCTCTCCTCAAAGGCATCAAAAACGCTGCTTTTCCCGCAACCGTTTGGCCCCACCAGAGCAATGATCTTTCTAGGGCTACTTCCAAGATTGATCGTCAAATCGTCAAATCTCTTAAAATTCCTGAGCCTGACACTGCTAATTTTCATCTTATATATGTTTGAGGTTTATATTAAAGATTAACTCTTATTGAAAAATAATTCAAATAACGAAAAGAGTATTTTTGCCCTATTTTCATCACTACGCCACATATTGCAGGTATGTCAAAAGGGGGTTGTTTACCCCCTTTTGTTTACGCTTTTGTTCTTAATTACATCACAAACCTGTGATTTGTCACCTACCTATTTGCGACCTTCTTTATGAAGAGTGTGTTTCTTACAGGTTGAACAAAACTTTTTCAGCTCTAATTTTTTTTCGGCTGTTTTTTTTGTCTTCTTTATAAAATAGTTGGTTTTTTTGCAAACCGAGCATTGAAACTTTATAAATGGTTTTTTTGCTGCCATAATACTTTTGCCTAGCAAAAGAAACTCGAAATTCGAATATCGAAATTCGAAACGGGTTTTGGATTTCGAATTTTGAAAATTTAAATTTGTTTCGGATTTCGGATTTCGTGCTTCGGATTTTAGTTTCTATGAGCCGATGCGCAGACTTGCACTGCGGACCTCATTCTTACCAAGAATGTGCTCTGCTACCTGAGCTACATCGGCGCGCTCGGCTTATTTTTTACTGTGGGCAGGATAGGACTTGCACCTATGAAGGGGAAACCCCGCGGCTTTTACAGAGCCGTGCATTTGCTACTCTGCCACCTGCCCATTTGCGTTAATATATTTTTACCACAAAAACTATTCTTTTTCAATAACTTTGCCGTGGGATTTTTTCCATTCATTGATTTTTTTATGGTCGCCGGATAGTAAAACTTCTGGAACTTTCCATTTTTTACCTTTTACCGGCATAAATACTTCTGGCCTTGTATACTGTGCATATTCTAAAAATCCGCCGGATTTTGAAATTCTTTCTTTTAACAATTCTTTTTTTCCAATAACTCCTGGAACCAGGCGCGAAATTGTTTCAATGCAAATCATTGCCGGTAATTCTCCGCCCATTAAATCATAATCACCAATGGAAATTTCCATGTCAGCAATTTTTTGCGCCACTCTTTCGTCAACGCCTTCATATCTGCCACAGATAAAGATTATCTGATTTAACTTTGACAATTTATATGCTAATTTCTGGTCAAATTTTTTTCCGCGCGGGGTAAACAAAATTATTTTAGTTGCTGGTTTTCTGGTTTTCTGGTTTTCTGGTTTTTTTAATACCTTTACCGCCTTGTATATTGGTTCTACTTTCAAAACCATGCCCAATCCCCCGCCAAACGGCCTGTCGTCAACTTGTTTATGCGGACCCTTGCCCCATTTTCGTAAATTATGCAAATTCACTTTTATAAACTTTTTTTTCTGCGCCCGTGCAATCAAACTCTCACCCAAATAGGACTTAAACATTTCCGGAAAAATTGTTATAACGTCAAATCGTATCATGTTTAGAAAAAATTTGATTGCCGAGCGATTTAACAAAAAAGCGCTAAGTTATAATAGCACTTTTTTGTTTTTCTGTAAATTACAGAGAAATATTATCTATTTCGTCTGAGGATTCTTTTCTCTCAGCTCTTGGAGCACGTCCGCCTTCCGGTTCCTCAATTTTGAGGTTCACTCTGGCGTGGTTCTTCAATCCGACAATTCGGACCAAGTTCCTGATTGCCTTGGCAGTTGATCCTTCTCTTCCAATGATTTGACCCATGTCTTCAGGGTTTACTTTCAATGAAAGCAAGACACCCATTTCGTCAACTTTTCTTTCAACTTTGACGTCTTTAGGATTATCAACTAATTCCTTGACAATGTACTCAAGAAATTCTTTGTCATTATCTTTTGCCATATTTTCTTGAATCATTAAATCTTATAATCTTCCTGCGACCTTTTATAATCGCGATTAGCGTAGCGATATATTTCTATTATACTTTTTTAATAAAACTTGTCAACTCTTCACCTTGCGGAGCAATAATATGTCAGTGTGAAAAAAATAATTCCAGCAATATCTTAACATGTCCGCAAGGTGAAGAGTCAATCTTTTTTCCATTTTTCAAAATACAACAGATTATATTACACAATAAATTATATTTTAAAAAAGAGAGGAGACGGAAAGGATTTCCGTCCGTCTCCTGTATGTTGCTACAAATTTTGGAGAGTTTTCAAACTCTATGCTGTCTCGCCAGCGGGGGTAGCCGAGCATTCCTCCTGAAGGATCCACATGTCGCCATCGAAAGCGACGTAGACCCGGGTCTGCTTGAGGTAAACCCCCAGAACTTCCGCGAGACCGTTGAGGAACTTCTCGATGTCCTCGCGGCACATCGAAGAATTATACAGCGGATTCACTTCTCCGCTGTACACGGCAACGGGCTCATTCGCGCTTCCGCCTTTGAGTCCCGGCCATGCGTAGACCACTGTTCCGGCGGTCACCAAGCCGGTCAAAAACGACCGGCTGACCAGGCTGCAATCTCTCAGGTATTTTTCGACTCGCACCACTACTTCGCCGACATCGTGAACTTCTGCAGAAGGACCATATCCCTCGCGCAGACCCACGGTGATAGAGAATCGCGGAGCGCGTCCCTTCGAATCCTGCAACACCTTGTAGCTCATGATTAGTCCCTTCCTAAACATCTTGCCATGCGCGTTCGTTAAAGGTGAGCGCATACCTATTTTTCACTATATATTAATATATCATATCTAATCTATCTTGTCAATATATTAATCTTACTTTTGAAATAACTAAAAAAACCCGCTTCCGCGGATTTTTTCAATTTTAAAATTTTTTATTTATACTGCTGGAGGTTGTTCAGCTGGTTTTTCGGGTTCTGTAGATTTTATTTCTTCAACCAATTTCGGCTCTTCCTTCGGAGCTTCTACTGGTACTTGTTCTGCAGGTTTTTCTTCTGCCGCTGGTGATTCAGCTGGTGTCGCCTCTGCTGGTTTCTCTTCAGCTTTTACTTCTGGTGTCGCAGCTGCTGGCGCTGAAACTGCGGCTGGAGTTGCTCCTTCTTTAGGTTTTTTGGATTTTTTTACAATTTTTTTTGCGTCAATAATTTTTTCTGTTACCAGCAAATTGTGAATTGTTGCCGATGCCTTTGCGCCTTTTGACAGCCAATATTTAATTCTTTCTGCTTTCAGTCCTCTTCTTTTTTTTAATGGGTCCAAGTATCCCAAATCCTCAACTGCCCTTCCGCCGGTTGACGACCTTCTTTTATCAACCAAAACCACCCTAAAAAATGGCTGGTTCTTTTTTCCTTTTCTTGTTAAACGAATTGTAAGCATTTTATTTTGAAATTATTTTATTTCCACTTTTTTACCTCCAGGGCAATTGTGGCTGCGTCTTCTTCTGCTTCTTGTTTTGACGAGCCCTCGCCTTCTGCCACAAGTTCTTCTCCCAAAAATACTCCGACCACAAATTTTTTATCATGGTCAGGTCCTGTTTCTTTCATCACTTTATAATTTGGCGTTATTGAGACCTTTTCCTGAGAACATTCCTGAAATTTTGATTTTGAATCCTTGTACGAGCCATCTTTTATAATTTCTGCTAATTTTTTCAGCAAATATTTTTTTATAAATTCGTCGCAGGGTTTATATCCTAAATCCAAATATAATGCCCCCAGTAATGCTTCAAATGTGTTGGCTAAAATATACGCCCTTGCCTTGCCGGTTTCTTTTTTTTCGCCGCGAGATAATAAAAGAAAATCATTAAAATCCAGTTCTTCTGCCACAGAAGTTAACATTTTGGCATTTACCAAGGCAGCTCTCCAGTTAGTAAGCTCCCCTTCTGGTTTTTCCGGATAATCTTTGTACAGATGCAGGGTTACGATTAGTTCTATTACTGCGTCTCCCAAAAATTCCAGGCGCTCGTTGTGCTCCAATTTAAAATCCGGATTTTCATTCAAATAAGACCTGTGCGTAAACGCCTGCGTCAATAAGTCCTTATTTTTAAATTTAATTCCTAATTTTTTTTCTAATGTTTCAAAATCCTTCATATTAGGTGTTAGGTGTTGGGTGTTGGATTTTAGATATTAATTGGCTAACATCTAAAATCTAATATCCAATACCTAGTTTGTTTCTTGTTTTTTATTTTCCTGTGCTTCCGGTTCTAATTGTTTGTAAATTGTTCCCAAGACACCGTTAATAAATTTTCCTGATGTCTGGCCAGAAAATGTCTTTGCCAATTCAATTGCCTCGTTGATTGCAACTTTGGGCGGAACTTCTTCTTTGTCGGCATACAAAAGTTCAAACAAACCAAGACGCAAAACATTTCTGTCAATCATCGCTATCTGTGCCATCGGCCATTCCGGGGCTGCCTTTTCAATAATATTATCAAGCTCTGGCATATGTTTTTCAATTCCATCAATCAGCTGCCAGATAAAATCCACTTCTTCAAGCCCGGGACCAAAGTCCTTGATATTTCTTTCGACAATATCTTTTAAGTTTGGTTTTTTATTGTAAAAATCCCACTCGTATAAACTTTGCAAAACAATTGAACGTGATAAATGCCGTGAAGCCATAAAAAATAATTTACTTCTTTGATAGTTCTTCCATTGTTAACGGACTTTCTTTTTTTGTCTCTTTTTCTGCCTGTTTTATTTCTTTTTCCCTAATTTTCTTTTCTTTTTTTGTAAGTTCGGCTAAAACATTAACAACTTCCACGCCCTTGTAATATCCGCAATTTAAACAAACCGTGTGCGACAAAACCGGCTTCTTGCATTTCGGGCAGACACTTAGAACCGAATGCTTAATGTGCTTGTGCATTCTTGTCTTGCCCACTTTTGCTCTTGTATGTTTATGTCTTGGAACAGCCATAATATTTTTATAACATTTTTATATTATAATAAATTTTTAAAAATTGCAATACCCTCGTAGCAAAAAGCATCCTGAAAAGAATGCTTTTTATTTTCTGAAAAATAATTTTAAAACGGGGATATTTCCCACCACTGAGGCACTTTTTGGGCATTGGTTGTTCTAACTGTAGCAGAATTCCGGGCGGAACAGCAACCATCGGGATTGTCAGAGTCGGGCTCAGCGCCGTCGCAGACCTGTAATTTTGTTGGATATGTTCCGGGCAGAACGTAGGTGTAGGATATACTTGTTGGCGCGCTGCTGACCTGGTAACTGCTGATGTCAGATAAATTCTCGGAGGGATATTTAAACCACCATTTGTAAGTATTAGAAGCCCCAAGTGTAGAATCGTTGCAATAATGGGAAGTGCCGTCGCTGTTGTAACAAAGAGATAAATCCGTAAAAACAGCCGGCGTGGTAGGAGAGGCATCCGCCGAAATATTGTATGACATCGTCGGAGATGGATGCAGATAAGGATATGCATATTTAACTGCATCGCGCATTTTAGGTGTGCCAGCAATTCCATCATAATAAATCCATCCAGAATCTTTACCATTATTAGTTCTCCAAACCTTAACTCTCCAATAATAAGGCACGCCATAATTTATATGGGGGGTTGAAGAACTTGCTGAAGTAAACATAACATAAACTGGCACGCTGTTTGCGCTCCCGTTGCAGTCGGGCCCATTTATGCCGTCCCCATTTGCTGCGCAACTATCATAGACAATATTTTTAAAATCCGAATCCGTGCTTATCTGCATTTGATACATTGCTTGAGGACTATAAGTCCAGCCAAAAATTACTAATCCGGCGCCTTGTATGTCCGAACAATAATGTCCGGAGTCAACTGAAAGATTGGTGGCTGCCAGGGATGAATTTTGCTGGCAATCAGTGTCTCCGTTTGATGGATCGCACGAACCATATATTCCGCCTGGCACGCATTGCTGGTTGATGTCGCAGCCAGGAGTTGACGGACAGTCATAAACTGTTGTGCAGGGGTCGCCTCCTCCGCCAGGCGTGCAGACAGCAGCGCCGCTTGTTGGATCATAATCGCAGGAGGTTGCGTTTTGGCAATCAGTGTCTCCGTTTGTCGGATCGCACGAACCATATATTCCG
>JBEKVX010000044.1:0-5827 GCA_049513595.1 Candidatus Staskawiczbacteria bacterium
CATGCAATGTTTTGCGTTGAACCCTGCGCCCACTGCACTCCGCTGGCTGGCGAAGTGACGGTGATAGACGGCTGATTAGGTGTTGCCGCAATGACACTTATTGATCCGTTGTTAAATGACAAATTAGTATAACCTGCAATAGTATTGGGTATGTTGGTGTAGCCGCTGTCGTTGTCAGAAAAATAAATTGCATAATTTCCTGGCGTCATGGCAGATGGAACTGTCCATGAATAACTGCCGGATGAGGCGGGAATATTTTCCACAATGGAAGCCCAATTGCCAGCAGTTCCCTGATTAAGAATATTAATAGACATTGTATTTATTCCGCTGGACGTCCACGAAATATTGTAAGTTTGCCCTTGCATCAATTGGGCATTTGCAACCGGCGAAACAATGCTTATTGACGGCCGAGTTGGAGTTGCGCTTTGCAATTGCAAAAGTTGCAATTGCAATTGAAGAATCTGTATTTGCAGCATAAGATTACCGACGCTTCCAGCCGGCTGAGATGATAATTGCGCTTGCAGTTGGGCAATTTGATTCATTAAACCCTGCACAGTTGGCGTTTGTGCATTAACTGCTCCGGCAGAACACAAAATTGCTGTTGCTAAAACAGCTATAACTAAAAGGGATCTTATCTTCATGTTAAAAACCCGATTAAATAGCAAAAATTTGGCCACAAGTGGCGAAACTGCGCATTTAACCTGGCAATTTTTAAATTATTTAATTATACTCTTAATAAAAAATTTGTGCAATTGTGTCAATGTCCAAGTTGTGGATAAATATAAAAAATTGAAAATTTTTATAAATTTATGTATGATAGCTAAATATGATTATTATAATCGGGTTAGGTAATCCAGGCAAAAAATTTGAGAATACTCGGCACAATGTGGGATTTTTGATGTTAAATTATTTTGCCAATCAAAATGGTTTTCCCAATTTTGAATTAAAAGAAAAACTAAAAGCTAGAACTTCTGAAGCAAATTTTGCTGGTAAAAAAATATTACTGGTTATGCCTCAAACATTTATGAATGAATCAGGGAAAACAATAAAAAAAATATACGAACAATTGAAGGATCAAATAGAAGATGTAGTTGTAATACACGATGACATTGATTTACCAACGGGACAAATAAAAATAGTAAAAAATAGAGGGTCTGCAGGACACAAAGGAGTAGAATCTATAATCAAATACATGGGAGATCAAGACCTGATTAGGATAAGAGTGGGCATAATGCCGTTGAACGGCAAACCAGAGGAGTTAAAGAATTTTGTGTTGAGAAAAATAGATAATTTAGGCGAAATAATGGACAAAGTAAAAGAAGTGCTTGAGTATTTTATTAAAAATGGCCTGGAAAAAACTATGAATGAATACAACAAATAAGAATTTAAACCAATTATTGATTGTTGGCATCACCCCTTATTTTTTAGATAAGGAGTTTTTTTGGTTTACCGAAAATTTGCAAAAAATACTGGACGCTAGGAGCACGCAGAATTTTTTCGAAGATAATATAATTTTTTTGGAGAAAGACCACAGCTATAATTTTTCCCAATTTTTAAGAAAACTTGATGAAATGGGATATGAAAGGGTCTTTAAAGTTTCGGACCCCGGTGAGTTTTCCCAAAGGGGCGGAATAATTGACGTGTTTCCTATTAACACGACAAATGCCGTGCGATTAGATTTTTTGGGAAACGAAGTTGATGAGATAAAAATATTAGATATAAAAATTGATGACGAAAAAAAATCCAAACAGATATTAAAGAAGAAATTAAAGTCGCAAAAAATATTTTCTGATATTAAGGGGCTTAAGCCAGGTGATTATTTAGTTCATCTTGACCACGGCATTGGAAAATTTTCTGGCATAGAAAAATTCCAAACCGAAGTTAAGCAATTTCAAAATTATTATGTTTTAGAATATGCAGAAGAAGACAAGTTGTATGTGCCGATGGGATTAGAGAGAAAATTATCAAGGTATGTGGGTTTTCAAGAACCAAAAATTTCTCGGCTGGGTTCGTCTTTATGGCAAAAAACAAAAAGGAAAGTTAAAGAGGAGGTTGAAAAATTAGCCAAAGAACTTTTGCAGTTGTACGCAGAAAAAGAAATCACAGAAAGAACCCCATATTTAGAAGACAAAGAGCTGGAATCGCAATTAAAGTCAGGATTTTTGTTTGAGGAAACGCCAGACCAAATGCAGACAATAGAAGATATTAAAAAAGACTTGTCAAAATTGAAACCAATGGACCGAATTGTCTGCGGAGATGTTGGTTTTGGCAAAACAGAAGTGGCAATAAGAACAGCCCTGCTGGCTGCGGCAAATAATCGGCAGACGGCTTTAATCTGCCCGACAACAATTTTGGCAAACCAGCATTTTAATAATTTTCAAAAAAGATTTTTGCGGCTTCCGGTAAGAATCGCCATGTTAACGCGGCTGCAGACAAAGTCCGAGCAAAAAAAGATAACTCACGACTTAAAAGAAGGGAAAATTGACATTGTTATTGGCACGCACCGGCTTTTATCGCGCGACATTGCCTTTAAAAATTTGCAGCTGTTAATTATTGACGACGAACAAAGATTTGGCGTAAAACAAAAAGAAAAGTTAAGACAGATGAAAGCCAGTTTGGATGTTTTGAGTTTATCGGCAACGCCAATTCCCCGCACAATTTATTTGGCGCTTTCGTCTTTTAAAAATATTTCGTTAATGCAAACTCCGCCAAAAGGCAGGCAGGCAATAAAAACAGAAATTTTGCCGTATAAAGAAAAACTTGTTAAAAAAATCATCAATGAAGAATTAAAAAGGAAAGGACAAATTTATTTTTTGCACAATAGGGTTGAAACAATAGAAAAAACCGCGGAAAAAATTAGAGAACTTTGCCCTAAGGCAAAAGTTGGATTAATTCATGGAAGAATGCCGGAAAAAAAATTAATAAAAATAATGGATGATTTTCAAAAAGAGAACACAAATGTTTTGGTGGCAACAACAATTATTGAAAACGGATTGGATCTGCCAAATGTAAATACGATTATAATAGAAGACGCCACTCGGCTCGGACTTTCGCAGGCACACCAAATTCGCGGCAGAGTTGGCAGAAGTGAAACAAAAAGTTTTGCATATTTTCTGTACAACCCAAAAAATTTAACTCCGCTGGTTAAAGAGCGATTAAATGCCTTGCAAGATGCGCAAGAACTCGGCGCCGGCTATCGCCTTGCAATTAAGGACTTGGAATTGCGCGGAGCCGGAAATATACTCGGCCGCGAGCAATCTGGCGCCATAAATAAAATCGGCTTAAACTTATATTCTCAAATCCTCTCGGAAGCAGTTGAAAAAATGAAGCAATAAAAAATCTGTGCTATCATTAACAAAATGCAAGAAATAAAATCTGTAAAAATTGACGATTTAGATTATCCTGAAAAATTAAAAAAAATTAAGGATGCACCGAAGGTTTTATATTATAGAGGCACATTACCAACGTCCGACGAAAAATGTTTCGCAATTGTTGGCACAAGGCGTTGCTCGCCATACGGCCAGCAGGTTGCTTTAAAAATTTCCGGCGAATTATGTGATGCTGGTTTAACAATTGTTTCTGGTTTGGCTCCGGGAATTGATACATTTTCGCATCGTGCTGTTGTTGAAAAAAGAGAAAGAACAATCGCAGTTTTGGGAACCGGTCTTGATGAAAAATCAATTTATCCGCAACAAAATTTGGAGCTGTCCCGCAAAATTATCGAATATGGCGGATGCCTAATTTCCGAATTACCAGAAGGAACGCCTGGAGCTGTCTATACTTTTCCAAGACGCAACAGAATCATCTCCGGGCTGTGTCTAGCCGTATTAGTAGTAGAGGCAAAAGAAAAATCAGGAAGTTTAATAACAGCTGACCTAGCAATAAAACAAAATAAAAAATTATTTGCAATTCCAGGGCCGATTTATTCATCAAACTCTGCCGGGCCTAACAAATTAATAAAAAATGGCGTTAAATTAGTTACAAACGCAAACGATATTTTAGAGGAATTAGGATTATCAAAAATAGAAATTAAAAATAATATTGAAGCTGAAAACGCCGAAGAAAAATTAATTTTAGACGTATTAAAAGAAGAGTCGTTGCACGTAGATAAAATTATAGAAAAAACAAAATTAAATGCTTCCTACGTAGCCGCTACACTTGCCTTAATGGAAATTTCAGGTAAAATACGCAGCTTAGGAGGAAATACATATTCATTATGAAAAGTTTGGTAATAGTCGAGAGCCCAACGAAGGCAAGAACAATTCAAAAATTTTTAGGAAACGATTTTATAATCAAGTCGTCTTTTGGACATGTAAGAGATTTGCCAAAACGAGAGCTTGGAGTTGATGTTGAAAAAAACTTTGAGCCCAAATATGTTGTGCCTCCAAAGGCAAAAAAAGTTGTTGCTGAATTAAAAACTGCATCAGCAAAAGCAGACAATACAATCCTGGCGACTGACGAAGACCGCGAAGGAGAATCAATTGCCTGGCATTTGCAGGAGGCATTGAAATTAAAAAATCCGCAAAGAATTGTTTTCCATGAAATTACCAAAACAGCAATTGAAAATGCCTTAAAAAATCCGAGGCATATTGATATGAATTTGGTTGATGCCCAGCAGGCAAGAAGGATTTTAGACCGCCTTGTTGGTTATAAACTTTCACCTTTTTTGTGGAAAAAGGTTAACAAAGGACTTTCGGCTGGAAGAGTGCAATCTGTGGCTGTACGATTGGTTGTTGAAAGAGAAAGAGAAATTGAAAAATTTATCGCGACAGAATATTGGAGCATTGATGCCTTACTAAAAAAATTAAATAAAGAATTTACTGCCTCTCTAATAAAAAAGGGCGGAAAAATAATTGAAAAATTAGAGATAAAAAATAAATTACAAGCTGACAAGGTTTTGCAGGATTTAAACAATGCTGACTACATTGTTGAATCAGTGGAAAAAAAAGAAATAAAAAAATATCCAGCTCCCCCATTCACAACCAGCACCCTGCAACAAGCGGCCTGGCAGAGATTCAAATTTTCTGCAAAAATGACAATGTCTTTGGCACAGCGGCTTTACGAAGAAGGAAATATTACTTACCACAGAACCGATTCGTTAAATTTATCTGAAAGTTCATCGGCTACTGCGAAAGATTTTATTTCTAAAAAATATGGAAAAAATTATTGGGCAGGAAAAGTTGTAAAATATAAAACAAAAAGCAGTGGAGCGCAAGAAGCTCACGAAGCAATCAGACCGGCTTATGCCGACAGAACTCCGGAATCATTAAAAGGGTTGGACGCAAGGCAATTAAAACTTTACACTTTAATCTGGCAGAGATTTATTTCCTGCCAAATGGCGCCGGCTGTTTTTGATTCTGTTTCAGCTGATATAAAGGCGAACGATTATACATTTCGCGCAAACGGCCAGACATTAAAATTTAATGGATTCTTGAAAGTTTACCCAGCAAAATTTGAAGAAAAAGATTTACCAGATTTAGAAAAAAATGATAAATTAGATTTTGTAAAATTAAACTCTTCGCAACATTTTACCGAACCACCGGCAAGATACACAGAAGCCAGCTTAATAAAAACTTTAGAAAAATTCGGCATAGGCAGGCCTTCAACTTATGCGCCGACTTTGTCAACAATCCAAGACAGAAATTATGTTGAAAAAAACGAACAAAAAAGATTTGTGCCTACGGAAATGGGAACAATTGTAAATGATGTTTTGGTTAAAAATTTTCCTGAAGTAGTTGATATTGATTTTACCGCAAAAATGGAGAAGGGATTAGATGAAATTGCCGACGGAAAAAACACCTGGCAGAAAACCTGCAAGGACTTTTAC
>JBEKVX010000045.1:0-5662 GCA_049513595.1 Candidatus Staskawiczbacteria bacterium
CGATCCTCGATTTGGAAAATGCGGAAACCTTTGGAGTAAAACACATCAAAGTTTTAGATCAGATAAACATGCAGGAATTAGAAAACACAATCAAAGAATTTTTGGCAACGGATGAAATTTCTTTGATTGTCTGCAAAAGAATTTGTAAATTATTAGAAAAAAGGCAAAAAGCCGACCAACATGATCAATAAAAATTTTAATGTAATTTTAAATGGAGTCGGTGGTCAAGGAATTGTGACCTTATTGTCATTAATTGACGAGGCGGCTTTTGTTGAGGGTTTTGATGTAAAAAGTTCGGAGTTGCACGGACTTTCGCAAAGAGGCGGAAGCGTTGAAACGCACATACGGTTTGGCAAAAAAATATTTTCGCCGTTAATTCCAAGCGGAAAAGCCGACTTGATAATTTCTTTGGAAATGCTTGAGGGCTTGCGTGAAACATTAAAATCTGGTAAAAACACAAAATTTTTAATAAACGAATTTGTGTTACCGTTTCAGGGCGGACTTCCGAAAGAAGAAATTAAAAAACAATTTGGCGCTATAAAAAATGAATTGTATTTTGTAGCGGCTTCCGATATTTGCAAAGAAAAATTGCAAAACGAAGTTGTGTGCACGGTTTATCTTTTGGGTTATGCTGTTAACAAAAAGTTAATTCCTTTGAGCGAAAATTCAGTTTTACAGGCAATAAAAAACATTATTCCGAAAAAATATTTGGAATTGAATATTAAGGCATTTAATTTAGCAAATGATTAAAAAAGTTGTTGTTTCCGCTGCGGGCCAGGGAACCCGCATGCTTTCGCTTTCAGAGAATAAATCAAAACATCTCATCTGCGTTCAACAGAAGCCATTTTTAGCGTATTTATTGGATAACATTTTTCAAGCCGGCTACAAAGAAATTATTTTAGTGGTGGGATTTCGGGAAGATATGATAAGGGAATTTTTGAAAAACTACAGGTTTGACGGCGCAATGCCTAACATTCAAATTGTAAATCAGTTTGATATTTTAGGACCAAAAGAAAAAGAATATGGAACCGCCTGCCCAATAAAATGTGTTAAAAATTTAATTAAGAATGAAAATTTTATTTCTTTGGTCGGAGATAATTTTTATACGGTTGATGAATTAAAGGCAATGAATGTTGACGATGAGTTTTGCTATGTGGCTGGCTTAAAGCAAGAGCATCCGGAAAAATTTGGCGTCTTAATTGAGGATGGCGGAGATTTTTTGGAAAAAATTATTGAAAAGCCAAAAGAGTTTGTAGGAAACTTGGTTAATACGAGTTTGTATAAATTTACTCCGGAAATTTTTGAAAAAGTTTTTGAAATTGAAAAGTCGCCACGCGGAGAATATGAAATTACGGACGCTATTTCTTTGCTGGCAAAAGAAAAAAAGGTAAAAATTAAAAAAATTAATAATTTTTGGATGGATTTTGGCAGGCCCGAAGACATTGAAAAATTGTGCAAATATCTGGAAAATGAAAATTGTAAAAATACAAAAAAATCCGATAAATGAAGCCGTAGAATTTTTAAATAATGGAGGAGTTGTAATCTGCCCGACAGACACTGTTTATGGATTTTTGGCTGATGCTGGAAACAGAAAAGCCATTGAAAAAATATTTAAAATAAAAAAAAGACCAAAGAACAAGCCGTTGGCTATTTTTGTAAAGGACTTAAAAATGGCAAAAGGGTTAGCGCAAATTGATGCAAAACAAGAAAAAATTTTAAAGAGCAAATGGCCTGGAAAATTTACATTTGTTTTACCGACCGGAAACGGAACAATTGCCTTGCGAATTCCAAAATATAAATTTTTGAATGATTTATTAAAAAAAATAAACAAACCATTGGTGCAAACATCGGTTAATATCTCCGGCCGGCCAGCTTTAACAAAAATAAAAGACATCGTAAAAGTTTTTGAAACCCAAAAAAACCAGCCGGATTTAATAATCGACGGAGGGAATTTGCCAAAAACTAATCCTTCAACCATAATAGACCTGTCTGGCGCTAAAATAAAAAAAATAAGATAAAAACATGTCAAAGCTGGAAAAAGAAGATTTGGAAATTTTTAATTTAATTGAGCAGGAAAAAAAGAGGCAGAGGGAGGGGCTGGAATTAATCGCTTCGGAAAGTTATGCTTCGTCTGCGGTGCTGGAAGCAGCGGGAAGCGTGCTTAACAATAAGTATGCTGAAAATTATCCTGGAAAAAGATATTACGGAGGATGCGTGAATGTTGATTTGGTTGAAACATTGTGCCAGGACAGAGCCAGAGAAGTTTTTAAAGCTGAAAATTATCATGTCAATGTGCAGCCGTATTCTGGATCTCCCGCAAACTTAGAAGTTTATATCGGATTATTAGAATTTAAAGATACGATAATGGCTATGAGATTAGACCATGGAGGTCATTTAACCCATGGAAATCCTTCTAATTTATCTGGCAGAGCTTTCAACTTCGTGCACTATGGGCTTGACCCGAATACAGAAACTTTAAACTATGATGAAATTTTTAAATTAGCCAAAGAACACAAGCCAAAAATTCTTCTTTCTGGTTTTACCGCATATCCAAGAATTATTGATTTCAAAAAAATCCACGAAATCGCGAAAGAAGTCGGAGCGATTTCAATGGCCGATATTTCGCACATTTCAGGACTAATTATTGCTGGAGTTCATCCGTCTCCATTTCCTTTTACCGACGTTGTTACAACTACAACTCACAAAACTTTATGCGGCCCGAGAGGAGCTATGATATTGTGCAAACAGGAGTATAAAGAAAAAATTGATAAAGGAGTTTTTCCTGGCATGCAGGGCGGGCCTCACGAACACACAATAGCCGGCATTGCAGTGGCATTAGAGCAGGCAAAAAAGCCAGAATTTAAAGAGTTTGCAGAACAAATTATAAAAAATACAAAAGTATTGGCAGAAATATTAATGTCAGAGGGTTTAAAATTAGTTTCCAATGGCACAGATAATCATTTAATGGTTGTTGACCTGACAACTTTTGGAAAAGGAAGAGGGGTTTTTGCGGAAAAGGCTTTGGAAGCGGCTGATATCAGCGTAAGCAAATCAACCACACCAAACGACCCTTCTGTCCCTTATTATCCATCGGGCCTTCGCATAGGAACTCCGGCGGTGACATCAAGAGGAATGAAAGAAAAGGAAATGCAAATGGCTGGAAAATTAATTGCAAAAGTCATAAAAGAATTTGCCGCAATTGAAATGCCAGAAACAAAAGAAGAAAGAAATGCAAAAGTAAAAGAATTTAAAGAAAAAATAAAAGATAGTCCATTTATTTTAGAAATTAAAAAAGAAGTTAATGCTTTGGCCGGCAAGTTTCCTGTGCCAGGCATTGATGACAAATAAAAAATGAATTTTGACTTATTAATTTTCAATTTTATAAATGGGTTTGCCGGCAAATGGACATGGCTGGATTATTTTGCAATGTTTTGTGCGGAATATTTAGGATATGTTTTATTGTTTGTCTTATTTTTGTTTTTGGTAATAAATTATAAAAGATATTGGAAGATGTTTTTGGAGGCCATTATCGCAGCTGTAATAACAGATTTTGTTTTAACAGATTTTATCCGCTGGCTGTGGTTTAGGCCTCGGCCATTTGTTTTTTTAAATTTTGTTCCTTTAATAAACCAAAGCGCCAAGGAAGCATCTTTCCCATCTGGCCACGCATCCTTCTTTTTTGCTTTGTCTACCATTGTTTATTGCTACAACAAAAAAGCCGGTATTCTATTTTATATCGCCAGTTTTTTTATTGTTGTTGCCCGCGTGTTCGTCGGCATTCACTGGCCATCTGACATTTTAGCTGGCGCAATTTTAGGAATTTTAATGGGCTGGTTGCTAAATTGGCTATTCAGAAAACACGCCCACAAAATTATTAAAGGATACAATAATTAATATGAAAGTAATTTTTTTGGGTGTGGGCGAAGCATTTGACGAGAATACCCCAAACAACTCGCACTTAATTGTTACAGAAAAAACAAAACTGCTTTTAGATTGCGGCTTGACGGCAGCTCCACAAGTTTGGAAATTTAATCCAGGGCAAAGTTTTTTGGACGCCATTTATATCAGCCATTGGCATGCTGACCATTATTTTGGTTTGCCGGGGCTTTTGGTAAGAATGTGGGAGGGAGGGAACGGAAGAACAAGGCCCATAACAATTATTTCTAGAAAAGGATTTAAAGATCAATTTAAAAAACTAATGGATTTGGCATATCTCGGTTTTCAAGAAAAATTTAATTTTAATATAGAAATAATAGAAATAAACGAAAAAGAAGAGATAGCTTTTAATGATTTGAAATTGTCTTTTAATCCGACCGTGCATTCCGGGGAAAATTTGGCGGTAAAAATAAGTGATGGAAAAAATGCCGTGGCATATAGCGGAGATGGCTCGCCTATAGCCGGAAATAATTTTTACAAAAGTTTGGATTTGCTTATTTTAGAGACATATTTGTATGATAAAGAAATTATTGGTCATTCTTCAATAGTCTCTGCGATTTCTTTTGCAGAAAATAATAATGTAAAATGTTTGGCGCTAACTCACATAAATCGAGATTTCAGAAAAAATGAACTGCCAAAACTTAAAGACAAAATAAAAACCTGCGAGAAAGTAAAAATAATAATCCCAGAACCGCTTGATGAATATGATTTATAAACAAAAAAGCGAGGTCGAACCTCGCTTTTTCATTGTGCCGAGGGAGGGACTTGAACCCTCAAGCTTTTAAGGGCACCGGATTTTGAGTCCGGCGTGTTTGCCAATTTCACCACCTCGGCTTAAAGATACTTTAACACGATTTCGCGATTTTTTCAAGTTCATTCCCACGAAGCATCAATAATTTTTTCAGGAAATTTTTCTGCGATTTTTTTAAAATTGCTGCACGATGTTCTGTGCAAAACAGCAGCTCTGTGCTGAGAGAGGTATGCCTTAACTTTGTCTCCTGCTTGGGGATTGCAGCATTTGGCGATGTGAATTAGCATTCCTTTTTGTCCAGCTAAGTAAATATGTCTCGCTCCCTCCTTTTTCATCAGCTCTTTTTCTTCTTTCTTCTTTTTTGAGGCCTCTGAAATTTCAGCAAATTTTCTTTTTATAAAACTGGGGATGGGGAATTTAAAGCCAGATTCCTCCTGCCCGGTTAATTTTTTTATGTTAGATTTTGCGAGAGATGTTTTGACGAATCTTAGCCAGTCCTTTGACGGAGTTTTATTTTTGTTTACTGCAATTTCTACCACATCTCCATTTTCTAAAATATGATTGAGTGGCACTATTTTGCCGCCGATTTTTGCCGACTCGCAATGGTTTCCAATATCTGAATGCACAGCATAAGCGAAATCAACAGGAGTTGAATTTTTTGGTAAAATAATAACATCTCCTTTGGGAGTGAACGAAAAAACCTGATTTGTGAAGAAATCAATTTTGAAAGTTTTCCAAAATTCAGGTATATTCTTTACCCATTCAAAATTTTTGCCGTCTTTTTTAAGGTCTATTTTTTCTTTGTAAGACCAATGGGCGCAAACGCCATATTCTGCTTCCTTGTGCATTTCTTCTGTTCTTATCTGTATCTCGGTTATCTTGCCTTCTTGAAGAAAAATCGTGGTATGCAATGACCTATAACCATTAGATTTGGGTTTTGCTATGTAGTCGTTAATTTCTTCAGAAATAGGTTTA
>JBEKVX010000046.1:0-5452 GCA_049513595.1 Candidatus Staskawiczbacteria bacterium
TGAACTTGACCCAAATCAAAGCTGCCAGTCCGCTGACGATCCGCAAAGCGGAGGCGCTTTTGCGGCATCGGCTTCTGTTTTTAAATATGACCCTTCTCCCAGTGGCGATGGAGTATATTTTTACCGCAAGTCATGTTTTGAGCAATCTGGCGATATCGAGACCACTATCGGCTACTGCAATCAAAACAGCGGCGGATACCTTAAGGTCTCAAATAATCAAATTGAAAATAAATATAAAGAATACCTTAATAAATTACAATTTACGGGCGACAATTCTTCGGGCGATTGCAAGGTGCCCGAGGAGGAACAAAATTGTGTTAAATATGACAAAAATGGAGTTTGCACGCAAAGGTCTTGTCCAGCTTTGGACGGAGAAAATATTTCATCAATAATAATAAACGGCGATTATATTGTTCTGCTTGTTTATAAAGGACAGGGTGATAATGATTCTGGACCATGGACTTATTGCCAGGCATTTCCAACGGTTGATGATGTAAATAAAATAGGCCCTCAACAAATAAAATGGGAAAATATCAGAAATCATGTTGGAGCGCTTCCTAATTATATGGTTATTTTTCCGGTACAAAAATAATAAAAAACTGCTTTATTTATGAAGCAGTTTTTTATTATTTAGGTTTTATCACAACATGCCTGTCAAATCCATCTCCCTGGCTTTCCGTGATAACATCTGTCCTTTTTGACAATTCTGAATGTATAATTCTTCTTTCATAAGATGACATCGGCATAAGCACTTTGGTTTCTTTGCTTAAAGACACCTGGTCTGCTAAATCTTTGGCCAAATCTTTTAAATATTCTACTTTTTTCTTTTTGTAATCGTTAATATCTAAATCAAAATAAAAAATCTTTTGCAGTTTTTTATTTAAAATTGTCTTTAAAAGCCGCTGAATCTCAAAAAGCGTTTGTCCTCCCTGGCCGATTAATATCTGCGGCTCGTCTAACCTTATATCTGCATTAACAACATCCATGCTTTCTCCAGCTAAATCCTGCGAATCCTGAATGTCTTTTTTAACAGGAGAAAAATTAACCTCTATGTTGGAGACGGCTATTGTCATTTTCTCAAAAAATTCTTCTGCCGCCTCTTTAATTTTATTTATTTCTTTTTGTTCTAACATTTTTTTACGCTTTTACCTCTTTTGAATCTGGTTTATCGTTTTTCCTAAAAATGAAATACTGCTGGATTATAGAAAATAATCCACTTGTTGTCCAATATAATCCCAAAGCAGATGGCAGGCCGATAAGTATTATTATTGTAAATATGGGGAAAAAATAAACCATTTGTTTCTGCATTGCCTGGGAAAAATCAGTATTTTTGTTCTGCCCGGCAGTTTTTAAACCATCTTTCGGGAGCAGCATTTTTGTCTGGAAATATTGTACCAAGCCGGCCAAAAGAGCAAAAACAAGGTTGGGTTTTGAAAGATTTATTATGTGCAAAAATAAAGCATTTATATGTCCGGGGTTCAAAACAAAACTATACAGAGAGGTGAGCTCTTTCGGATTTAAACCGTCCCAAAAAACTCTGTAAAGAGCTATTAATATCGGCAGTTGTATAAGGGCCAGCAATAATCCTGAAAAGGGATTGATTTTTTCTGTCTTATAAAGTTCCAAAATTTCTTTTGCCTGTTTTTCCTTGTCGTCTTTATGTTTTTTTTGTACTTCCTGTATTTTGGGCTGTAGTTTTTGAAGACCCCTTTGGGAATTAACTGCTTTTATTGAAATAGGATAAAGTATGAGGCGGATAATCAGGGTTAAACATATTATAGCTATTCCGAAATCGCGCCCCGGCACATAATCATACAGCAACACAAGACAATTAAACAGCGGCTGATATAATATAATATAAAAAAAATTTATTATTGATTCAAACATTTTAAATTTTTGCTTTTGCCATAATTAAAGCGCTGTTTACCGCTTCTTCTATTTCAGAAAATTCTTTTTTTTCTATGCCCGGCAGGGCGATTAAAACTATGTCTGCACCAATTTTTATATTTTTAATGTGGGCTCTTGCCGCCTCTGCCAATCTTCTTCTGATTTTATTTCTTATCGTTGCTTTTTTTGACACTTTCTGGCTGACCACAAACCCAAACCTGTTTTTGCCTAAACCATTTTCCATTATTCTAAAAACAAAGAGGTTGTTTTTGAAGCTCTTTGATTTTTTAAAAATTGTTTCAAAGTCCTTCTTTTTTTTTATCCTGTTTATTTTGGGTAGCATGCAAATAAAGCGCGTTTTATACACTTATCTTTTTTCTGCCCTTTCTTCGTCTGTTTTGCATGACCTGCCTGCCTGTTTTTGTTTTTTTTCTTCTTAAAAATCCGTGGGTATTGGCTCTTTTTTTCTTTTTGGGGTTGTATGTAAAACTCATGATTGTATAAAAATTTTTAATTAGTATAATATAACCAGTATAGCTCAAAAAATTTGGAATTACAAGCGATATTAGTTTTGCTTGCTGAATATTTTACGACGCTTTTACAAAAATGTCGCAAAATATTTCTTGTAAGTTAACGATATTAAACGACATTTAAAAAAATGTTGTTTAATATCTATTGTGCGTCTGCCCAAGAACAGACCGCACAGGTTATCCACAGGTTAATAACACCCCTCTTTGTTTTACTTCTATTTGACAAGCGCCTGATAAAAAGGAAAAATACATTATATCTATCAAAGTAAATAAAAAATATCCAACCTATGAACAATCTAGAGCTTTGGCAGTCGGTATTAGCGCAAATGCAGTTCCATATTTCTAAAGCAAACTTTGCTACCTGGTTTCAAAACACCGAAATTATTTCTAAAGAAGATGAAAAGGTGATAATTTCAGTTCCCAATGCTTTTTCCAAAGAATGGCTGAGCAACAAATATAATAAATTAATTTTAAAGACCCTGCACGACATAGACGATTCTATAAAGGACTTGGACTTTATTATAAAGCCGCAGCCGGCAAAAAATGCTTTGCCAAAAATAGGACCCAGAGGGTACCCCGAAAATGAAAAACCAGAAGAAACCCAGTTAAAGTTTGACGAATTTAAAACAAATAAAGAAACCAACCTCAATCCCCGATACACTTTTAATAATTTTGTAGTCGGATCTTTCAATGAATTAGCTCACGCGGCTGCTTTGGCTGTGTCTGACAATCCCGGATTTACTTATAATCCATTGTTTGTTTATGGCGGCACGGGATTGGGAAAAACACATTTGATACAGGCCATTGGGAATAAAATAAGCGACGAATCGAAAAAGAAAAAGGTAAAATATATTTCTTCAGAAAAATTTGTTTCCGGTATTGTTGCAGCTATCAGAACAAACAGCATGGAGACATTTAAGGCAAGCTTGGCTCCCATAGATATTCTAATTTTAGATGATATACAATTTATAGCGGGTAAAAATAAAAGCCAGGAGGAATTTTTTCATGTCTTTAATTCCTTATATGAAAAAAACAAACAAATAATTCTTTCTTCAGACAGGCCGCCAAACGCCATAGCAGAACTGGAAGAACGACTGAGGTCAAGATTTGAAGGCGGCATGATTGCTGATATCAGTTTACCCGACTATGAAACTCGCCTGGTCATTTTAAAACAAAAACTTCAGGAAAAAAACATGGAGCTCTCAGAAGATGTTTTAGATTATATGGCCACAAATGTGAAGAAAAATATCAGAGAATTGGAAGGCGCTTTAAATAAATTGTTGGTTTACAGCAAAATTAACCAAACATTAGATTTGGAAACAACAAAAAAACTGCTCAAGGGTTTTATTTTTTCTCCTTTTGATGTGGCAAATTATAAAAAAATTATCGAAACGGTGGCTAAATTTTATAACCTAGAAGAAAAAAATCTTTTTGACCCCACCAGGCGGAAAGAAATTGTAAAACCCAGGCAGGTTGCTATGTTTTTATTAAGAAAAGAATTAAAATATTCTTTTCCTGCAATAGCAAGAAAATTTGGCGGTAAAGACCACACAACCGCAATTTATGCTTATAAAAAAATTATGCAAGAAAATGAAGAAAACAATAAACTGACAGAGGAATTAAACTTAATAAAACAAAGAATATATAGTGCATAACTGGTGTTAAAAAATATAATAATTCTTACCATTTTAAAACCGCACCCTAAATTATACTTTTTATACCACTATTTTATCCCCAGGATTTTCACAAAAAAATCTAAACACAAACCCTTATTATTTATTTTTTAAAAAATCAGAAACTAGCAACTCCAATAACAATAAATTTAAATATATTAATAATAATTAATTATATAAAAAAAATGAAAGTTGAAATTTTAAAAGAAAATTTTAAAAACGGGTTGAATGTGGTTGAAAAAATTGTCGGCAAAAATTTATCCCTGCCAATTTTAGACAATGTTTTAATAAGCACCGAGGATAGTTTTTTGTGCCTAAGCTCCACGGACTTAGAAACCGCAATTAAGTTGTGGATATTAACTAAAATCATAAAAAAGGGCAAAGTGGTGGTGCCAGCCAAATTTCTTTCAAGTTTTGTTTCTCTATTGCCTAATGAAAAAATTATATTGGAAGAAAAAAAACAAGGGCTATATATTGAGTGTAAAAGTTTTAAAAACCAGGTTCAGGGTTTTAATCCAGAAGAATTTCCTTTAATTCCAGAGTTTAAGGACACGGAGTTTTTGGAACTTGATAATAAAAAGTTTTGCCAGGG
The DNA here is from genome assembly GCA_049513595.1 of Candidatus Staskawiczbacteria bacterium. Classification (GTDB taxonomy): domain Bacteria; phylum Patescibacteriota; class Minisyncoccia; order Minisyncoccales; family Staskawiczbacteraceae; genus XYD1-FULL-39-28. The sequence continues at coordinate 4,683 of JBEKVX010000046.1, forward strand.
TTTATCCCAGATAGTTGACGTTGCCTCGCCTTCGCAGTCAAGGCCGGAAATATCAGGAATTTATTTTGTTTTTTCAAAAAATATAATAAAAATAGTTGCCACCGACAGTTTTCGCCTGGCAGAAAAAACAATACAACTGGAGTCGCCCGTTAAAAGAGACGTTTCTTTTATCCTTCCCCAAAAACCAGCCAGAGAAATAATAAATATTTTAGATGGAAAAGAAGGAAAAATAAAAATATATTTTTCGCCCAACCAGACAATGTTTGAGTCGCCGATGAAAGAAGCGCCGCACCCGCAGGTCCAGATTGTTTCTCGGCTGATTGAAGGCGAATATCCAAATTATGAAGAAATTATCCCTAAAAAATTTAAAACACACATTATTGTGAAAAGAGACGAATTTTTGAATCAAGTCAAAGCAGCGTCTCTTTTTTCAGGAAAAATAAACGAAGTAAAAATAAAAATTAATCTAGAAGCAAAAGAAGTTGAAGTTTTTGCCCAAGACCCGGACATAGGCGAAAGCCAGTCAAGTATTTCAGCAAAAATAGAAGGTGAGCCGATTGAGGTTTCTTTTAACCATAAATTTTTAATAGATGGTTTAGCAAACATAAAAAGTTCCGAAATAATATTTGATATGAGCAAAGAAGAGGGGCCCTGTGTTTTGAAACCAGTTGGCGACGCAAGTTATATTTATGTGGTAATGCCAATTAAGTCAACATAAAAAATACGCAATAAAAAAATCCCGACGTCGGGATTTTTTTATTGCGTATTTT
>JBEKVX010000047.1:0-5301 GCA_049513595.1 Candidatus Staskawiczbacteria bacterium
AATTGGACAATTCCTTCTTCGCTTGCGCTTGGTTCACAATATTATATTGCTATCTATGATAGCAACCCATCAGTAGCGTCTAGAAGTTCTAACCATTTCAGCATTGTTGCGGCGACGCCTCAGCACTTAATCACCGTATCTGCTGTAAATCCAACTTACTTGGTAAGCATTCCGATACCAGCAACGTGGCAGATGAATTATAGTTCAAGCAGTATGTTTGTTTCTTTATACGATTCTGTTGCCAACACAAATATGTTTGTTTCCAGGCCACTGGCCGGCGCTGTGGGCAGTAATTCTTATACCATACAGCTGGCAAGCAACGCAGCTCCGGGTCAATACATGCTTTATGTTTGCGATGGCGCGCCTGCCAGCAATGGTAGCGGCTCCAACGCAAGTTCGGCCAACCCAACATTATGCGGTTCCACCGGCCCAATTGCAATAACTTCCGTTGCCCCTGTCCCGCCCGTTGCGTATTATCCGTTTGAGGGCAATGCAAACGACGCATCAGGAAATGGAAACAATGGCACAGCGACCGGAGCTGTTCTGACACCAGGAGAAACAGGTCAGGCATACATTTTCAACGGAAAAAATAACTACATAGATGTGCCGTCAGCAAGTTCACTGGAGCCAAGTTCGGGAGTGAGCGTAAGCGCCTGGATAAAAACCTCGGGAACAAATGCATACAGCGGAATTGTTGAAAAAATGCGTCTTACGGGAGGAAGCCAAACTGCAGGATATCTTCTTTCAATAAGCAACAAAAACACTGCCGCGTTTTACATCGGAAATGGAAAGGGTTACAGCCAGGCAACTGGAAAGACAAATTTGGCGCAAAACAAATGGATGTTTGTCACAGGAACCTGGGATGCTTCAACAAAAAAGATTAGCATATACGTCAACGGCGTCTTAGATGGCACCGGCTCGTATTCTTCCATAAGCTATAACGCAGGCGATATGACCATTGGCTGGGACAAGTATGCCGCCAACAGACATTTCAACGGAAGCATTGACGAAGTCAAGGTATGGAGCCGTGTTTTGAGCCCATCTGATGTTTTGAATGAATACAATTCATCGGGTCCAACAGGATTAAATACTTTGCAGAATAATCTGGCATCAATTACTGACGCGCTCAATGCAATAGAGCAGGAGATTCAAAGTTTGATGAATCGTTAAATATTTTAAAGCCGCCCTATGCGCTCGGGATAACTCCTGGGTCGCGGGCGGCTTTTTTGTCTATTGCAATGATATAAAAAACATGCTAAAATGAATAATAAAATTTTTAAAAACCTAAAAAATGGAAGAAAGTAATCCAAACGAAATTGTAGAAGAAAAAAATCCTTCAGGGCAGGTAAAAAGCCCGGAAAAAAAATTTAAAAAATATTTATCCTTTGCCTGGGAGCTTTTCAAGATTGCCTTGATTGCTTTGGTTATAGTAGTTCCCATCCGTTATTTTTTATTTCAGCCGTTTATTGTCAGCGGAGCATCGATGACGCCAAACTTTGAATCGGGGGATTATTTAATTGTTGACGAAATTTCTTACCGCCTTTCAAATCCGCAAAGAGGCGATGTAATTGTTTTTAATTTTCCAAAAGACCCAAGCGAACGATTTATAAAAAGAGTTATCGGTTTGCCGGGCGAAACAGTTGATATTATAAACGGACAGGTTGAAATAATTAATAATGGAAAAACGACAATTTTATCTGAAAAATATTTGCCAGATGACTTAAAAACGTATCCAAACACAGAAACCACATTAAAAGCAGATGAATATTTTGTCATGGGAGACAACAGGGAATATTCTTATGATTCACGGGCGTGGGGAGTGGTGCCGAGGGCAAATATAATCGGCAAAGCATTTCTGAGAATTTTTCCGGTAGCTGCTTTATCAGAAATTCCGCATCCTGCGTATTAAAATAAAAAAATGGCAAAAAATAAATTCCAAACTTTAACCGGAATGCACGATGTCTTGCCAGAAGACCAGGTTTTTTTAAAAAAAGTGCAAAAAGCCGTAGAAAGCGTTTCTAATTATTACAGTTTCCAGAAAATAGAAACGCCAATTTTGGAAGACGCGGAAATTTTTTCAAAAGCAGTTGGCGAAGACACAGACATTATTGGAAAAGAAATGTACACATTCAGAACAAAAGGCGGCGACATGGTTTCTTTGAGGCCCGAAGGCACAGCTCCCATAATGAGAAGTTACATTGAACACGGAATGCACAATTTGCCCCAGCCGGTAAAACTTTGGTACACAGGCCCATTTTTCAGATATGAAAGGCCGCAGGCAGGGAGATTCCGCCAATTTCACCAGTTTGGTTTTGAAGCAATTGGAGATAATAACGCCTCAATAGACGGACAGATAATTCAGATGAGCTATGACGTTTTGAAAGAATTGGGGTTTAAAAATATAACGATTGAAGTAAATTCTATCGGCGACTCAGAGTGCAGGCCGTATTTTAAAAAAATTCTGACAAGTTATTTCAGGTCCAGGCGTTCATCTTTGTGCTCTGACTGCCAGAGACGCCTGAAAGAAAATCCGTTGAGAATTTTGGATTGCAAAGAAGAAAAATGCCAAAGAGTTAAGGCAGGAGCTCCGCAAATTATTGACCATCTTTGCGAAAATTGCCATGCTCATTTCAAGCAGGTTCTGGAATTTTTGGACGAACTGGAATTGCCATACACATTAAATCCGTATTTGGTGCGCGGATTGGATTATTACACAAAAACGGTTTTTGAAATTGTTGAGAAATCCGAAGACGGAAATTCTTTGGGAACATTAATTGGCGGAGGAAGGTATGACAATTTGTCAAAATTACTTGGAGGAAAAGATGCGCCAGCTTGCGGCTCGGCTGGAGGAATAGAAAGAATTGTTGCCTTGATAAAAGCCAGAAATGCGCAAACCGCGCCAAATAAAGATGATGCTAAAATATTTTTAGCCCAGCTGGGACAGATGGCAAAAAGGAAAAGCATGAAGCTTTTTGAAGAATTCAGGGATGCAAAAATTCCGGTGGCAGAATCATTTTCAAAGGACTCGTTAAAAGCCCAGTTGAGAACCGCAAATAAATTGGGAATAAGATGGGTTTTAATTTTTGGGCAGAAAGAAGCGCTGGAGGACTTTATTACTTTAAGAGACATGGACACAGGCGTGCAAAAAGAAATAAAATTAGACAAGGTCGTGGCAGAAATGAAGGCGAGAATTAAAAAATAAAAATATAAAAAATATGGTATTAGAAGTTAGAAAAAAAGATAAAGAGACATCCCAAAACTTGGTGCATCGCTTTACAAAAACCGTAAGGCAATCAGGCGTTTTGCTTCAGGTAAGAAAAGGGCAGTTTCACAAAAGAGCAAAATCCGATTTAGCTAAAAAAAGAAGCGCTTTAAGAAGAGTTGAAAGGAGAATAGAAAAAATTAAAGCAGAAAAATTAGCAAAACCAAAATAAAAGGATGTTGAAAGAGCAAATTAAGGCAGACACAACAGAAGCGCAAAAATCCGGCAACGAATTGGTTGTTGGAACTTTGCGCATGCTTTTGGCGGCAATTTTAACAAAAGAAAAAGAAAAAAGATATAAAATATCCAAAGAAAAACCAGATTCGTCAGAAGAAAGTTTAATAAAAGAATCAGAATTAAACGATGAACAAATAATTGAAGTAATATTTTCTGAAATTAAAAAAAGGAAAGACGCCATTGTCTTATATGAGAAAGGCAACAGGCCAGAACTGGCGGATAAAGAAAAAAAAGAAATTGAAATTCTAAGAAAATATTTGCCGGAGCAATTGTCAGAAGACGAATTAAAAAAAATAATTGAAGAATCAATCGCAAAAACAGGAGCCAAAGAAATAAAAGACACGGGAAAAATTATGGCGGATTTAATGCCAAAGGTGAAAGGCAAAGCCGACGGAGGCGAAATTAGTAAAATCATAAAAGAATTATTGTCAAAATAAAAAAGCGAAGAGCGGGTCTTCGCTTTTTGTTTTGCTTTCAAAAATGGTGTAAAATAGGATAATGGCGAAATATCGTAGGGATTTTGCAAAAGAAAAAGGAATAAAATTCTTTGTATTTGTTGTAATTATTTTACTGGTTATATTAGCAGGATTTTTTGTGTACAGCCGTTTTATAAAGGGGAATGACTACCTTATTAAAAATAAATATTATGGATTTGAATTAACAACACCCAAAAATTGGTCCGCAGAAGAAAATGCATCTTATTCAGAAGACAACATAAACCAACTTTTAACAGAATGCAAAAGCGACGGATCAAGCCAATCCTCTGTTTACGAGATAGGGGCATTTAGATTTAAAGACCAAAAATATCCTCAAGATTTTGGCATCTCGGGCTCTTTTCCAGCCGGCTTTCCAAGCGGAGCTATTTTAGAGATTGCAATTGATTGCATTCCCGGCAGCATAAAAAGCAAAGTCATTAATTATAATTACGGCAACCTGAAAATCGGCGGGGAAAAAGCATTTGACGAATTTTTAAATTTGCCTGTATTCGGAAAAACAGAATACCTTTCTTTTTCTCATAATAATTTTCAATATAAAATCAGCGAATATGTTTATGTCTCGCCTGCTGACAAAATAAAAAGCGAAGAGAAGATAAGAGAAAATTATGCAAAAATATTTAATGAAATTATTTCCAGTTTTAAATTTAAATGATAAAGATAAATAACCTCGCTAATGGGCACCCTCTGGGTCGTGTGGATAAAAAAAGTTTTTCACAGGTTGCAAAAAATGTATTAAAAGGCGAAAATAGAGAAACAGAAACAATATCTCTGGCTTTTGTTAATGAAGAAGAGATAAGAAAGCTTAACAAAAAATTCCGGAAGAAAAATAAGGCAACAGATGTCCTATCATTTAATTTAGAAGAAAAAGATTATTTGGGCGAGATTGTGATTTGTCCGGAAGTTGTAAAAGAAAACGCAAAGAAATCTGGAATGTCTGAAAAATATGAAATGATGAAAGTTTTTATTCACGGAATTTTGCATTTGTTAGGATATGAGCATGAGAAATCAAGAAGAGAAGCTGATAGAATGGAAAAGAAGCAAAATATTTATTTATCCAAAATTAATTTATAATTATGGCTAGGTCGTCAATTGTTACAGGTTTAGATATAGGAACATATAGCATCAAGGCGCTGGTGGCCTTCTCCGGTCGGGTGGACGACCTAGGGCTCGACTACACCGAGTCGGGGATGAATGCGTTTCCCGAGTCTCAGACAGCGACGCAGTTCGGCCGGCCCGAGTACGGCGTCCTGATCGTGGCCGAGAAGTTCCAGACCGGCTACGACCAGCCGCTGCTGCACACGATGT
>JBEKVX010000048.1:0-6216 GCA_049513595.1 Candidatus Staskawiczbacteria bacterium
GTTAGCCCACCCAAGCCTTTTTTAGACAAAAATAATTGTGGTAAGCAGGAATATTCGCCCTGCGAGTCGCCTAGCGATAGGGGTTGAGCCACAAAAAGGTTAACAAATAATATTAACAAAATAAAAAAATATGGAAAAAGAAACAACAATTTTGTATCCCGGCAAGATACAAATAGCAACAAAAAGAGCAGCAATTTATGTCAGATGCTCTTCCGACGAGGTTAGAAAGGGCAGGACTGACGATAGGGACAAAAGTGAAGAAGCAAAAAGAGGATACAGCCCTGAAACGCAGGAAGAAAAAGCAAAAAATTTAATAAACAATGAAGGGTGGCAGTTAGATCCAAAACACATTTACAACAAAGACATCGGATATTCTGGAAGCACAGATAAAAGACCCGACTTCCAAAGATTCATGCAGGCGGCCAGAAATAAGGAATTTGATGTGGCGGTTGTATTCAGAATGGATAGATTTTTCAGAAACTTAAGACTGCTACTGAACACCGTGGCTGAGCTCAGGGCCCTCGGCATAGAGTTTAAATCGGTTACAGAGCCTTTTGATACTTCAACGCCCACTGGGAGGGCTATGTTCGCTAATATGGGGGTATTCGCCGAGTGGATGAGAGAAGTTGGAATGGAATCAAGGGACGAAGGAATGATCAAGGCCATGAAGGAGGGAAAATACCTGGGCGGAACTACTCCCAATGGATATAAATTTAATAAGGAAAGACAAAGGCTGGAAATTGAACCGAAAGAAGCAGAAACAGTTAAAATGATATTCGGCTGGCTAGTGGAAGAAAAGCTGAGTGAGTATAAAATACAGCAAAGATTAAACATAATGAAAGTGCCAACCAAATGGGATCTGCTGGGCAGAAAAAAGAAAACTAAAAGTGTCGGCTGGTGGAATAGGAAAACCGTAGACAGAATGCTGACGAACGAAATTTACACTGGAAAATATACTTACAGAAAATACATAGCAACTGGCAGGACAAGAAATGAAAAAAATCTAAGGCCTAAAGAAGACTGGATAGAAGTTGAAGATGATTCCATAAAAATCATTGAGAAGGAGTATTTTGACAGGGGACAGAAACAGTTAAAAATAAACAAGCAGCAGGCCGTTAGAAACACAAAAGAAATTTACGCCCTGCAACATAAAGTAGTTTGTGGCAAAGACAGATACCGATACCAATGCGCGATAAGAAGAAATAAAAAAAATGGAAATTCCACAAAGTATTATTTCTGTGTAGGAATAAGAAATTACCTGACTCCAAACCACTGCTTATCTTCAACAATAAGCGAGTCTAGAATTATGCCACCGGTATGGGATAAGCTAAAAGAAACCCTGACAAATCCGAAATTGATAATGGCTGAAATTAATAAATATATTAACAGGGAAAGTAATTATGATAAGTTGCAAAAACAACTTGGGAATATAACATCTGCGATTGAATCGGCGCACAACAAAAAAGAAAGGTTTGCTGAGCTTTACGGCGAAGGGTCTATTGAGAAAACATTTTATGACCAAAAAATTAAATTGTGCGACAAGGATGTTGAAGAATTAAAGAAGGAGGAAAAAACAATCGCACAAAGTATGGTCGGCGAAGAAGAAAATAAAAGAAGGGTCAGGTCTGCAGAGTTGCTTTTTGACCGATTGAAAAATCGCCTTGAAAATGCTACTTATGAAATAAAGGTGGAGATACTGCAGATGCTTGTGGGAGAGGTTGAAAAGATAGATGACGACTTGAAAATTGAGTTCATTCTGCCATTTTTAGATGAGCAGGTGCCAAGTGGCGAGTTGGATTGTAGCGACAATGCAAGAAAGTGGCGAGTTGGATTGTAGCGACAATGCAAGAATGGATTGAATTGTATAATTCTAATAATTTTGATGTTGATTTGTCTGGCTGGCATTTGCAAGACCAGCAGGGCACCATAACAACTTTTACAATTCCTAGTGGCGTAAAAATTTTGGCAAATAATTTTTTAGTTTTTAAAAGACCCGACACAAAAATTATGTTAAACAACGACACCGATGGTTTAAATTTATTGACACCAGATGAAAAAACCGAAGATACAATGAGTTTTACAACGGCTCCGTTAAACCAGTCGTACAACAAGACAAATTCCGGCTGGGTTTGGAGTTCGACATTAACGCCAGGAACAACCAATATTATTACCGCGGTTCAAAGCGCCACTCAAGCAAAAAATAATTCTGCAACCTTGTCAAAGACACAAAAAAATGATAACAATAAAATTACAACAGCGGCAACGGCGGATTTGAGCCAGACAATAAATACAAACCAAGATGACGCGCAGAATAATAGTCCTTGGATTTTATTTTTTGCAGCCCTGGCAATTACAATAATTTTATCTTCAATAGTATTATTTATTAAATTAAAATTCAAAAAAAATGTCGGGACATAGTCATGCAAAAACAGTCATGGCCACAAAAATGGCCAATGACGCAAAAAAAGGAAAAGTATATTCTAAATATGGCCGGCTGATTACAATTGCGGTCAAAGACGGCGGCGGTTCCGGAGACCCGGAAAAAAATTCTAAACTTAAAGCAGTTATAGAACAGGCCAAAAATATGAACATGCCCAAGGAAAATATTGAGAGGGCAATTAAAAGAGGAACTGGCGAATTGGCAGGAGAAAATTTGGAAGAGGTTTCTTACGAGGGTTTTGGACCCGGAGGAATTGCTTTGATAATTGACGGCATTTCAGACAACACAAACAGAACTTTGGGAGAAATAAAATCAATTTTAAACCAAAACAATGGAAAAATGGCTGGCGAAGGAGCTGTGCGATGGATGTTTGAAAGAAAAGGCGCAATTACCATAAAAGCAGGGGGGAAAACAAAAGAAGATTTGGAAATGCTGGCAATTGAAGCTGGAGCTGACGATGTAAAATGGTTTGGCGACGAATTGGAAATTTATATAAAACCAGAAGATTTGGAAAAAGTAAAAAAATCGCTGGAAGAAAAACAAATTAAAATTGAGTCCTCGTCTTTGGATTATATTGCCAAAGAAGAAATTCAACTTTCTGAAAAAGATAAAGAGCAGGCAGAAAAACTTTTTGATGCATTAGACGACAACGACGCAGTAAATAACATCTACTCAAATATTAAGAATTGATCTCTCATGATAATTTTAGGCGTTGACCCGGGGTCGGTGATTACTGGATATGCCATTATCAAAAAAGAAAAGGGGCAGGAACCATGCCTCAAAGTTATTGATTTTGGATGCATAATAACTGATAAATTTGCCGGGGTACCCTCTGGGTCGGGAGAAAGGCTAAAAAAAATACACAAAGAAATTGAAAAACTTATTGCAAAACATAAGCCAAATTTAATTTCGGTTGAAAGCGTTTTCTTTTTCAAAAACTTAAAAACCGTAATGCCGGTGAGCCAGACAAAGGGGGTGATTTTACTAGCCGCCGCCCAGAAAAAAATTCCGGTTTTTGAATTTACTCCTTTGCAAATGAAAATGGCAATTGCCGGATATGGCAGAGCAGAAAAAAAACAGGTCATAGAAATGATAAAAAAATCCGTGAACCTTGATTGCTTTGACCTTAAAAAAAATAATAGAAAAAAAGATGATGCTTTTGATGCTATCGGCATGGCAATTTGCGCTGCAATGAAAAGTTATTAATTGTTAAAAGTGAGTTGTGGAAAAAGAACTATTGACAATAGTTTATGAAAAAATATAATAAGGAAATTAATCTTAATCTTCCATAAAATTTATCAGGACAAATAAATTTTCTGGAAGAAATAAATTAAAAAAATGGAAGAGGAATTTTTAACCAGGTTAATTAACGAAGACGATGATTTTGAAGACGATAATTGGGACGATGATGACACAGACGACGACACAGACAAAGACGATGATGCAGCTGACGATGACGCGCCAGAGGAAGAAGAGGAGTAAATTTTAGGTTAAAATTAAAACAAAAATCCGCTTTTTAGCGGATTTTTGTTTATTCAACCTGGCGCTTGCATTGCTTCCTGGCGCTTGCTTTTTTTGCCTTTATGCGACTATAATAAAGAAATGATTGCCACAAGCATATGAATAAAAATTTTTTAATAACTATAGGCAAGTATCTTGCTTTTTTATTTTTGGGCGGCTGCCTGCTGCTTTTATTATTATTTATTTATTATACCTGGGATTTGCCCCAGCCAGAAAAGTTTACAGAGACGCCGTTTATACAATCAACTAAAATTTACGACAGGACGGGCAAAGTGCTTTTGTACGATATTTATGGCGAAGAAAAAAGGGAAATCGTTTCTTTTGATAAAATTTCAGACAACTTAAAGCATGCTGTTTTGGCTTCAGAAGACGCCAGATTTTATCAGCATGGCGGCATTGACTTTGAGGGAATATTGCGGGCGATATTGGTTGACTTTAAATTTCAGTCAGCCAGCCAGGGGGGCTCTACAATAACCCAGCAGCTGATACGTTCTGTTTATTTAACAAACCAAAAAAGCATTGAAAGGAAAGTCAGGGAGATTGTTTTAAGCATAGAACTGGAAGAAAGATATTCAAAAGACCAAATTTTTGACTGGTATTTGAATGAAATTCCTTTTGGAGAAAACGCTTATGGGGCGGAGGCCGCCAGCCAGACATATTTTAACAAACCAGCATCTGATTTGGACTTAGCTGAGGCAGCAACCTTAACTGCTTTAATCCCTGCCCCAACTTATTATTCTCCTTACGGGCCGAATAAAGCGGAACTGTTGCAGAAAAAAAATATTGTATTGAAAAGAATGCAGGAGCTTGGATATATCACGAGCCAGCAATTAAAAGATGCTGAAAATGAAAAAATAAATTTTGCCGAGACAACAACTTCCATAAAAGCTCCTGATTTTGTGATGTATGTCAAAAAATATTTAGATGACAAATATGGAGAAGATTATTTAAAAGAAAAGGGCTTAAGGGTTTATACAACTTTGGACTATGACCTCCAGCAATATGCAGAAGGAGTGATAAAAGACGCAGACGCAACGAATATGGCAAAAGACGCAAATAACGCTGCGATGGTGGTTATTGACCCTACAACAGGCGAAATTTTAACCTTGATTGGATCCAAAGATTATTTTGCCCCGCCATACCCAACAGGGTGTGATGAAAAAGGGCCGGCCAGCTGTTTATTTGACCCTAAATATGACGTAGCCACAATGGGCCAGAGGCAGCCCGGTTCTTCTTTTAAGCCATTTGTATATTCTACTGCTTTTAAAAAGGGCTATACGCCAGATACTATATTGTGGGACGCAACAACAGAGTTTAATCCTAAGTGCGACCCGAGCGGTGAAGCTGTTACTGGTTCAGACGGCAGCGCGTGCTACAATCCGCAGGACTATGACGGAAAAAACAGAGGACCGGTAACATTGCGCACGGCTTTAGATTGCTCGCTGAACATACCTTCTGTAAAAGTTCTTTATTTAGCTGGCATTCCAGATACTTTGCAGACGGCAAAAGACCTGGGCATTACAACGCTTACTGACACCAAGGATTATGGACTTTCATTGGTGCTGGGCGGCGGAGATGTTAATTTATTGGAAATGACTTCTGCCTACGGCGTTTTTGCAACAGAAGGAAACTATATCCCGCCGGTAAGTATTTTAAAAATTACAGATTCTGATGGCAACATTATTGAGCAAAACCAGGAACAGCCGACAAAGGTTTTAGATACGCAAATTGCAAGGCAAATAAATAATATTTTATCTGACAATGTTGCCAGGACCCCAATTTTCGGCGCACATTCGCCATTGTATATTCCTGGTTTCGAAGTGGCTGCCAAAACAGGAACTACGCAGAACTTTATTGACGGCTGGACAATGGGATATACTCCGTTTGCTGCTGTGGGCGTATGGACTGGAAATAATGATAATTCTCCCACAAAAGACGAAGGCGTGGGAATTGCAGCTCCCATGTGGAACAAAGTTATGCAAAAAATATTATCCTCGCATCCAGTTGAAAACTTTACTCCACCAGACCCGATTACAAACAGAAGTCCTGTTTTGTTGGGGCAGCTGCCGCCAGGCGACACACATGATATTTTATATTATATAAATAAGAATGACCCGCTGGGACCTGCGCCAGCAAATCCTGCTGATGACCCGCAATATCTTTCGTGGCAGGCAGGCATTAACAATTATTTAACAAGAACCGGACAAACCCCAACCAATTAAAATACGCAATAAAAAAATCCCGACGTCGGGATT
>JBEKVX010000049.1:0-5691 GCA_049513595.1 Candidatus Staskawiczbacteria bacterium
ATATCCATCTTGGACCAAATCGACAGCCGCTCCGACCTTGTCTGATGCAATAATCGGCAGACCAAAACACATTGCCTCGTTAATTACCATACCCCACGGCTCATCTGTTGATGGCAAAATTAATGCATCAGAAAAGGCATAAAAATCAAATAATTTTTTTTTAGGTTTAAGTCCTGCAAGAAAAACCCCTTCAATGTTTAAGTTTTTGATACACTTCTCAATTTGGTTTCGCAGTGGCCCGTCGCCAACAATAAATAATTTCTTGTTTTTATAATTAATGCCCTTATAAGCTTTTAAGAGGGTGAAAATATTTTTTACCTCGTCTAAACGGCCGACAAACAATAAAACAAAGTCATTGTCTTTGATTCCGGAATATTTTCTAATGTTTTGTCTTTGCAGTTTTAATTCTTTTGCCGCCGTCAAAAAATCTTCATATCCATAAGAGTAGTGCAATTCTATCATTTTTTTCTTTGGCACTCCATATTCTTTATAAAAATTTTCGTTAACTGAACCCGAGATCAAAAATCCAGCAGCGTTTTTAAATAATATTTTTTTAAAATATATTTTTTTCAGCCATTTTTTCCATGCTGGTCTGGACGAATTTGAAAGATTGCTTGCATCTGTCATAAATAAAACGGGGGTTTTGAATCTTAAACATGTAAAAAATGTCAACCACCATGTAAAATTATTCCATGCATGGATAATAACCGCATCATATTGGTTTTTTTTAATTTCTTTCCAAATGCCGAAATTCATCAAATAAAAAGGCGAGGTCGTCAATGATGTAAACGGCGAATAATTTTTAAGAAATTTATAGTTATAACCGTTTAAAAAATTTTTGTTGAAAAAGATGTTATCTGGCTGATTCAAAAATTTCCAGTCCAGACAAAAATATACCGTCAAATTAATTTTGGGAGAATTGGCCAATTCTCTATAGAGCTGCACATGGTAACGAAGCGGTATTGTGGATATAATTGCTAATTTGTAAATAATACTGGCCTTCGCCATAATTTTGAAATAATTTATCTTTTATTTTTTAATAATTCTAAAGTTTTAATCATTTGTTGTTCGGGATCTACGCTGCTTACCCATTTGTTAATAATTTCAAAAGATCTGCCGCCAAAAATCTGACGTTGATTAGCAGTCAAATTAATTAATTTTTCAATGCAATCGGCAAGTTTTTCGATGTTCTCTGATGGAAATATAAATCCGTTATATCCATCTTGGACCAAATCGACAGCCGCTCCGACCTTGTCTGATGCAATAATCGGCAGACCAAAACACATTGCCTCGTTAATTACCATACCCCACGGCTCATCTGTTGATGGCAAAATGGCAAAACAAGGGCATCGCTTACGATATAAAAATTAATAAGATACTCTCTTTGCTGAAATCCCTTGAGATTAACTCCCTGAATTTTTAAATCTTTAATATACTTTTCAATTTGTGGCCGCAGTGGCCCGTCGCCAACAATAAATAATTTCTTGTTTTTATAATCAATTTTTTTATAAGCTGCCAAAAGAGCTAAAATGTTTTTTTCTTTAGACAGGCGGCCGACGAATAACAAAACAAATTCACTCTCTTCAATTCCAAAAGATTTTCTGATATCTTTTCGTTGCAGTTCTAATTCTTTTGCTTTTTTTAAAAAATTTGGGTAGCCATAAGAATAATGCAATTCAATCATTTTTTCTTTCGGCACTCCGTAAGTTTTGTATAGATTTTCATTGACTAAACTAGTTGTCAAAAATCCAGCTGCTCTTTTAAAAAGGAGTTTTCCAAACAAAAATTTTTTAAAAAAATTTTTTGATTTTGACTTTAAATCTTTTTTGAAAACATTGGCATCTGTCATAAATAAAACAGGGGTTTTGAACATTGAGCATGCCAAGAAAGCCAGCCACCAAGTAAAATTGTTCCATCCCTGAAGAATAACTGCATCGTATTTATTCTTTTTGATTTCTTTCCAAATACCGAAGTTAACCAGTCCGCACGGCCAGCTCAAAAAAGAGGGCGACAAAGAATAATTTTTTAAAAAATTATAATGGTACCCTTTTAATAAATTTTCCGGGTCGGCAAACTTATTTTTTGTACGATACATTCTTTCAATATCAGCGCTATGAATTGTCTCGTCGGAACAATAATAAACCATAAAATCAATTTCTAAAGATTCAGCCAGTTTTTGGAAAAGCGGCACCTGATAATAAAAAGGGACTGGAGCCAGCATCAAAACTTTATATTTTTTTTTGATTGTTTCTGCCATTTTTTTTGCATACTATTTCGCCGATTATAATAGCCGAAAATCGAGGTACAAAAATTTCGTATCTATTTTCCTGTGTTTCTAATATTTTTCAACAACCCAACAATCTGTTGGATTGGATTTATTTTATCTATCCACTCTTTAATTATATCGCTTGATCTTCGTCCAAAAGACAAGCGTTCGCTAAACGGAAGATTTATCAAATTATTGATTGCACCAATAATGCCCTCTACGTCTCCCACTGGAAATATAAATCCGTTATATCCATTTTTAACAAGGTCAGGAGCAGCTCCAACTTGGTCAGAAGCAATAATTGGAAGTCCAAAGCACATCGCCTCATTAACTACTATTCCCCAGGTCTCCGAACTGGAGGGCAATACCAAAACATCGGCAACCGCATAAAAATCCACTATTTTTTCGCGATTCTGAAACCCAGTAATTAAAACCCCGTCTATTTTTTGTTTCTTTATTTGTTGTTCAATTTTTGATCGCAAGGGTCCGTCCCCGACAAAAAATAATTTTTTGTTTTTGATAGAGATAGCATTAAATGCATCTAAAATTATTTCGGGATTTTTTTCTTGAGCCAAGCGGCCGACATAAATCACAACGAAATCATCTTTTTTAATTCCCAGGGAATTTCTTATGGATCCCCTCATAGATCTTGTTTGTTGGGCTGCTGCAAAAAATTTTTCGTATCCCCAAGAAAAATAGAAACGAACCATTTTCTGGGGCTCAACTCCATAATATTTATAAAATTCTTCGTTGGCTATCCCAGCAGTTAAAAATCCGTTGGCTTTTTTAAACAAAAACTTAAGGATTATTTTTTTAAAAAATATTCTCGTTTTTGGCCGGAAGGATTCTGACGCAACGTTCGCATCTGTCATAAATAATACTGGCGTTTTAAATCTCAGGCAAGCCAGAAATGCGATATAACATGTTAAATACGTCCATGCCTGAAGAACAACAGCATCATATTTTCCATTTTTAATTTCCTGCCAAATGCCGAAATTAACCAATCCAAACGGCCAACGCAAATAAGAAGGGCGAAGAGAATAGTTTCTCATAAATTTATAAGAGTAGCCATTTAGTATATCCTCGTTGGAAAAACGGCCTGTCGCTCCATATGTTTTTTTAACATCACTACCAATAATAGCTTCGTTAGAACAATAATAGACAGTTAAATCAATTTCTGGAGAACTGGCTAAACGACGGTATAACGGCACATGATAATAATGTGTAGTTGGTGAAATGATTGCGATTTTATATCTATTTTTTGAAAAAGTTCTGGCTGCTTTTTTCTTGCAAATTATTTCCCATTCATAATAACCGGGCACAGGAAATTTTATTGTCCTCAACATTTTCAAGATAAAATGATTATTATAGACGTATCTGCCGGCGTGCATTTTTCGCAAGATAAAATCTGTCAAAGGACGTGATGCTAATATTTTTTTGCTCTCTATAATCTCAAAATTATTTCTATTTAAAACATCGAACAGCTGATTGTCGGCAGTATATTCTCTTAGATGAGTCGGATCTAAAACCCATTTCCCGTTGCATCTGTAAAAATACCAGCCATACCATTTTTTAAAAATAGTTGAAAGATAAACAGTGCCGTTATCTGTTAATACCCTGTTTATTTCCCTAATCAAATCTTCGTCGTTCTGCACATGTTCTATAAGCTGGGCTGACGCAATAAAATCAACGCTGTTGTTTCTTGCGCTTTTCATATTGCATGCATCCTCTACAAAACATTTGATATCTTTATTTATTTTTTTTACCAAATCTATCCTATTTTTTGACAGGTCAACCGCATAAACTGTTCTGGCAGCAAGGTAGCCTCTTTTGTCTAATGCGTATAGCAAAGAGCCGTCTCCGCAGCCTATATCCATAAAACTTTCCCAATTTTTTTTATCCAAATATTTCAACAGCAATTCCGGTATTTCTCCAGTATAAAATTGTTTGTATTTTGAATATTCTTCTATATCCATAAAAATGTGATGTTATGTTTTATAACAAAAAACATGAAAGGTATTTCCGCGCGGATAAGTTTCAACTCTTTTAAATCCAAAATCTTTTAATAAATTGACGACCATTTCTGATGTCACTCCCGAAGGAAGAAGTGTGGGATGAACTTCGCAGCAAACAAGCCTGCAAGATTCTTTTCTAAGAGCATTTTCTAATCCCTTGATAACTAAATATTCATATCCTTCCACATCTATTTTCACAATATTCGGTTGGGGTAATTTTTTTTCTTCAATTAATAAGTCGCCTGGCATAATCTCAGTCTTCTGGTCAGAAATGCCTTTTATAGACGATTCGCTCAACGAACGAATTGATAAATCGTCGCCCCTTACGATCCCTGTGCCCATAGCATTTCCAAGCGCTATATTTATTGGAATTACATTATCCAATCCATTTAATTCTATATTCTTTTTAAGCGATTGATAGCTGTAAAAAGATGGCTCAAAAGCAACAACCTTGCCGCTATTTCCTGCCCCTTTGGCAAAAAATACAGCATGAAATCCCAAAAATGCTCCTATATCATAAATCACATCGCCGGGTTTTATATTTTTTAATAAAAATGTAATAACAGGGCGTTCATCTCCCACTCCTACAACAGATTCTGTGAGATAAACAAATTCAGAATAATTTCTGGCACAAAAGTGCGCATTAACATTTCTAATAGTGTAAATTATTTTTCCATCGCCCGGATACAACAACTTGTAAGAAATTATCTTGCCGAAGTTACTTAAATGCAAAAGACGAGTAATTTTTCTGAAAAAATTATTCGAAATAAGTTTTTTAAAATAACATTTAATATAATTATCTTTTTTCATATTTTTTTAAAAAATCGCGACATGGTTAATTTTTTCTTTGGGTATCGCAATAAGATTTTCTCCACTAATATCGTGTTTTTCCCGGGATTTAAAAGGTTTGAGCGATCCATTTTTATCGGTGCCAAACCAGGAATAATCATAATTCTCTAAAAATTTATAAATGTCAGACGCTGAATATCCCCATTGGCGCGTTCTTTTATCTTGAACCTCGCACATTAAAACCGGCCGAAGAGTTTTTAATATATTAGTTGCTCCTTTCAATACATTCAATTCTCCGCCCTCTACATCAATTTTAACAAAATCAAGAGACAAAATACTAAACTTATTGACATAGTCATCAAGAGTAGTAATCGGCACTTGAATAATTTTTTTCCGTGAATTTATATCTTCAGCCGGCAGGCGCAAACTGCTAAGAGCTTCGTCTCCGTCCAAACAAACATACATATTAACAAAACCTTTTTCAGAGCCCAGCGCCAATGGCTCAGGCACAACGTTGCGAAAACGATTGATTTTTATGTTTCTTTTCAATTTTTGAAGTTGGCTGGGTACTGGTTCAAAAGAGAAAACTTTACCTTTCGGACCGACCTGTTTTGCTGCCAA
>JBEKVX010000050.1:0-3201 GCA_049513595.1 Candidatus Staskawiczbacteria bacterium
CAGGAGTTTTTCGCGGTAAAGGCGCTCCATACGCGGGATTACGCCTTCGAAGCCATCGAAATATTCCCGCGTGCGCCCGAACCGGTTGCGGTATTTATGGGAATTACCGCCTTCGCCATAAAGTAATGTATTGAGGGCTTCTTCACTCAAATCTTTTACCGGAGTACTCAGTGAAAACCCGTGCCGCCGGGCTAACGACTCCAGCTGGTCAAAATACCATGATTGCCACTGCCACGGACGGATGGCACCCTGGGAAATGGATAATTCTTTGTCAATAATCAGGTCCGGGTCTATCTCAAGTTTAAAACCCAGGCCGGTGCATTCAGGGCAAGCGCCATAAGGATTATTAAAAGAAAAAAGCCGCGGCTCCAATTCCGGCAAAGAAATTCCGCAATCCTCGCAGGCAAAATGTTCGCTAAAAATTAGGTCGCTGGTTTCGGGGTACCCTTTGGGTCGTTCTGGTTTTCTGGTTTTTTTATTTTGGCTTACTATAACGATTCCTTTTCCAAGCCGCAATGCAATCTCCAAAGAATCAACCAGCCGAGACCTGTCTAAATCTTTGTCCAAAACTAATCTGTCAGCAACAACTTCAATATCGTGTTTTTTTTGTTTATCAATTGGTTTTTCCAAAGATTCTTCAACCGGAAAAATCGTTCCGTCAATTCGCACTCTCACAAATCCGCCTCTTTGGATTTCTTCCAAAACGCCGTGATGCTCGCCTTTTTTTGCGCGTATTACCGGTCCTAAAATTGTAATTTCAGATTTTTTGGGAAGTTTCAAAACTTGGTCAACAATCTGGTCAACTGTCTGGCGCGAAATTAATTTTCCGCAATTTGGGCAATGCGGCTTTCCAATTCTTGCATACAAAAGCCGCAGATAATCATAAATTTCTGTAATTGTTCCCACAGTTGAACGCGGGTTATGAGTTGATTTTCTCTGGTCAATAGAAATTGCCGGTGAAATTCCTTCAATTTTATCAACATCCGGCTTATCCATAACTCCCAAAAACTGCCTGGCGTAAGCCGACAAACTTTCAACATATCTTCTCTGTCCTTCTGCATACAAAGTATCAAAAGCCAAGGAAGATTTTCCAGAGCCAGAAAGACCGGTGATTACAATCAGTTTATTTTTCGGCAAATCCAAATCAATATTTTTTAGGTTGTGGACTCTCGCCCCGCGAATTTTGATGTATTCGTTTTGCATAGGTGGTTCATTATACAACTTTATTTTTTATCTTTCAAGAGTTGGACAATGGCTGGACAAGAATTGGGCAAAAAAAATGCCTCAGTTCGCATTCGTGTAAAGCGAAAAGAGGCCTGTTGTATGTTTTCTGAAAGAGCGACTCTTGTTCGGTTCCCGCCAGCTATGCCGGCGACGGCTCTTGCGTCGCCTCCTGCGGCAACAACTTGGTGACGCAGTTGACGACCTGCCCAACGGTCTCGAACCTCTTGGCCTCTTCTTCGGGAATAGTGATGCCGAACCTTTCTTCGAGCTGCATCACCCAATCGATCAAGTCAAGCGAGTCGGCGTTAAGATCCCCGATGAGCTTGGTCTCACGAGTAATCCCGTCGGCACTGACCTCGAGCTCATCGGAGACAATACCGATAACGATTGCTTCTACCGCCCGCGCATCCATCTGACCTTCTCCTTTTGCATAGGAACAGCACCAACAAAAAATCGAGTTACGGCGCTAATTACATATTAATCATTTTCCCGCTTTTGTCAATTTTTCCTTGAAAAATTGCCGCTTCGTGTTAATCTAAAAAAATGGACGGATTTAAAATTATTCCAAAATCCGAGATAAATGAACTCCCAAAAACCAGCGGAGTTTATATTTTCGTACAAAGTACGCCCGTAGCGAAGCGGAGGAAAATATATAAATCCAGTAATTTTGCTAAATCTCGCGAAGCGAGATATAATTTTAGTAAAATTACGGAAGAACCGCGAAGCGGCGGAGATTTCTATTCTTTTAAAAATGAATTAATTTATATCGGAAAAGCTATAGACATCCGCGACCGAGTAAAAAACCACTTTCAGCAACCGTCTTATAGGGATGATTTGTTTATAGAAAAAGTAAATAAAATTGGATTTTTTGAAACCAATTCAGAAATTGAAGCGCTAATTTTGGAAGCCAATTTAATTAAAAAATACCAGCCGAAGTATAATGTTGTCTGGCGCGATGATAAAAATTATTTTTATGTCGCCATTACAAAAGATGAGCGACCGGTAATTTATGTTGCCCATCAAAAAAACGAGGCGGCAGATTATATTGGACCTTTTGTTGAAGGCACGGCTCTTAAAAAAACTTTAAGATTTTTGAGAAGGGTCTTCCCTTATTACACGACAAAAAAACACCCGAAGAATAAATGTACTTATTGCCATTTGGGATTATGTCCGGGACCAAATCCTGATTTGAAGGAATACAAAAAAAATATCAAAAAATTAATTTTAATTTTGCAGGGAAAAAGAAACGCTGTCTTAAAGTCACTAAAAAAGGAAATGAAACAATTTTCAAAAGAAAATAAATTTGAACAAGCCGCAAAAATTAGAGACAGAATTTATAATTTACAGCAAGTGATGGCTCACACTCGCGTTTTGGAAAATAGAAATCTGACAACGCCGGATACTGGCGAAACTTTGGCGAAAATTATCGGGCTAGAAAAACCAATCTCCAGAATTGAGTGCTATGACATTTCAAATATCCAGGGGAAACAGGCAACTGGCTCAATGGTTGTTTTTGTTGACGGCGAGCAGGACAAAAGCCAGTACAAAAAATTTAAAATCAAAACGGAAAACACGCCAAATGATATTGCAATGATAAAAGAAGTTTTGCAGCGCCGTTTTGCTCATGAAGAATGGCAATATCCCGAAGTAATTTTAATTGATGGCGGTATTGCCCAATTAAATGTTGCAATAAATACAAAAAATCACTTAATTCCGCAGAATTACAGCGAACGAAGTCGAGCGGTTCTAAATGCAAAAACCAAAAATATAAAAATTAGAAAAGCTAAAGGCATACTATAATTTTATACCTCACCCGAAAAAAGGAAATAGAGCTGATGAATGCAACAATATCAAAAAAAGTATTATTATGTTGGATGCTACTCGTTATGCTCAGCATGGGTGGCATCTTTTTTGCCCTTCGCTATTTTTCTGCTGCATTTCCTCTCGTTGATATCGATTTAAAACTAGATCGCACAG
>JBEKVX010000051.1:0-2643 GCA_049513595.1 Candidatus Staskawiczbacteria bacterium
TTAAGGTTGGTCAACTCGCTTATGGCTATTGTGTAGTTTGGCAAAGCCGGCGTGCATTTTGTTGTTTCTAAATTATACTGGGCAAAATTTGGTTCTGTAAAATTATTGGCAGTTGCAGAGGCATTTGTGTTTTCATTGCTTTTTGTCTGCGTCTGAGTCGGAGCAGCTTGATTAAACAAACTTTTTAAAAAATCCGTCTGTTGTAACGCAAAATATCCAACGCCGCCAACAATAATTAAAATAATTAAAACAATTAAAAGTTTCAAAACTAAATGAGGATTTCTTGCTTTGGGCATATTGCTTTGCGTGAATCCCCCTGAAGATTGTGGCTCATATTGTAGTTTGGATTGCGGCTGTGGTTGGTATTGAGGTTGTGCCTGCTCTTGAACTTGGGGCTCGGGCTCGGCCTGCTGCTGTTGAATCTGGGGTTTGGGCTGATACTGTGGCTGTTGCTGAACTTGGGGTTGGGGCTTGGGTTGAAATTGCGATTGCGGCTGTGTTTGCGGCTGTGGTTGGAGTTGGGGTTTTGGCTGGTTTATAACTGCAAACGCATCACTGACCTCTGCTTCTGTCCAGCCATTTTTGTACAACAAGGCGCGGGTCTGCTCATCTGCTTGGCCGACCTCTTTTGCTTTTTTAATATAGTCAACTAATTGTGGTTCTACTGCCATAATTTTTGTAAAAAATAATAATATTCTTTATTCTACCACAAAAAAAGAATGTCAACCCTGTGGATAAACCCCGTGGATAAAAAAAGAGCGGAAATTCCGCCCATCACGACTTGCTCAATGCTTTTTTTATTCCCTATCAGCCAGGGAGAATTTTTGCACCGGTTCGCGGGAAATTGTCAAAACTATCCTGGTTTTTTCTCTGTCGTTTTGCAGACGCACGATGGTCAAGATTTCATTAAAAGTTCGCACGTCTGTGCAGCGGTCAACATACATTTCGTGAACTTCCACCCGCTGGCAGTTAACTGACCTGACCGGCTCTTCTAAAGAAATCCCCTCTTCTTCGGCTCTCATTGCTTTCGCAATTTTGGCGCGAATCATCAGTTCTGAAATTACGAAAAAAATCAAAACTACAACCGCAACCAGAAAAACGACGCGAACTGAAATCACAAGATTATCGGTCTGGAAAAACACAATCGCAAAAACACAGCAGAGGAACATTGCAAATACAGAAATCGGGCTTGTGAGTCGCATTGCCATTGGCTCCTTTTCAATGGGCGGACACAAAAGAACTTTTTTTTATTTTACGACTCGTTATGAGTAATGTCAATTATTGCTAACTCTAAGGGCAATTGAGCAACTGCCGAATATTTTATTTTGTTCTCCGCGTCAATAAAAAACTCCAACATATTTTGAATGTCTTTCTGGGTTAAAGTTGATGTCTGTATTTTCATTTTTTCTAATTCTTGAGCCGATAAACCAGAATTCTGCAGATTCAAAAAACCAGGGTTTATTTTCAAAAGCAATGCCTGGCGCAAATAAAAAACCAGTGTTTTTGTAAATTCCTGCAAATCAACTCCATTGTCGCACAATAAATTTATGGAAGAAATTGCATCTTTGGTATTTTTTGCAACAAGAAAGTCAACAAACCTGGAAATCTCGCCAACTTCAACAATCCCCAGCAGTTCTTTTACGTCCTGCGTTTTTATCAAGCTGTTTTCACCGGCAAAGCTCATGCACTGGTCAAGCAAGGATTCCGCATCGCGAAAACTTCCGCGAGAATTTAAGGCAATCAGAGACAAAGCCGATTCGTCAAACTTTATATTTTCTTTTTTGAAAATAAATTCCAATTTTTTAATAATTTCTGGAATCTGCAGGCGCTTGAAATCAAACTTCTGGCATCGCGACAAAATTGTCGGAATCATTTTGTGCGGTTCTGTTGTTGCCAATAAAAATATTGCGTGAGCCGGCGGTTCTTCCAATGTTTTTAACAAGGCATTTGCGGCCGACTTTGAAAGCTGATGACATTCGTCAATAATAAATATTTTGTATTTTGATTTTACCGGCGAAAATTTTACTCCTTCAATTAATTGCCTAATGTCGTCAACTCCGGTGTGCGAAGCCGCGTCAATTTCAATTAAATCCATAGAATTTCCCGCCATAATTTCCAAGCATGAAGAACATTTATTGCACGGCTCGAAACTGGTTGACTGGTTCTCTGGTTTTCTGGTTTCACAATTTATCGCTTTGGCAAAAAGCCGGGCAATTGTTGTTTTTCCGCTTCCCCGCGGTCCGGAAAATAAATAAGCATGGGAAATATTATTCCCCCTTATTGAATTAGTCAGCGTCTGCACCACGTGCTCCTGCCCCACCACCTCCGCAAACTTCTGGGGTCGATATTTTCTATACAAAACTAAATTCGTCATTTTTTGTTTATACTATTCTTTTTTATCTCGTTCGACAACAAGTTCCCTCACTTTATCATAAGCCATTTGCTCTGGCCATAAAAGATTGCCAGAAACATCATAAATAGGCACAATCAATTTTTCTCTTCCTTTATATTTTTTCATCATCAACTCGGCTATTTTTTCTGCCTCATTTCGATAACAGCACAGGCAATTTTATTTATTATTTGTTCTTTCTCGTAAAGAATAGCAAAATCTTCATTATTTAGTTTTTTCTGAATCACTTCATC